>NZ_JBHTSL010000017.1:0-77499 GCF_042795115.1 Arthrobacter sp. NPDC056493
CCGGTGGTATAGCAGCTGGCAGCCCAGCCGCAGCCCCAAGGCAGCAGGCCGCGCTCCGCGTAGATGCGGTTGGCAATGTCGATCTGCTGCGCCTTGGATGCCTGGCTGGCGTTCGGGGCGTAGGCGCCGCCGCCGGCGCCAATCCAGGTCTGGACATCGAACTGGAGGCCGCCGTAGTAGCCGTTGCCACTGTTGATGGACCAGTTGCCGCCGGATTCACACTGGGCGATCTTGTCCCACATGCCCGCGTTCATCATGGCCGGGGCTGCCGCCCCAGTGTTACCGCTTTCGGCGGCTGCTGCGGGCTTGGGCTCTTCCTTGGTGCCGACCGTGATCTTCTCGGTTACCGGCTCGCGGGTGGTGGTCTTGGAGACGAGCGTCCGGGATGCCTCACGGCCATCGACCAGGACCAGCTTGTAGGTAAGGGTCGTCTCGCCGGGAACGCCCTCCTGGGTGACTTTCTCTTCACCCTTGGGAAGGGTGGCGCTGTCCGTGGAGAGGGACTGGAACGCGACCTCTTCGGTGACGGTGGCGGTCTTGCCGGCCACCCGGGACACCTTGATCACCATGTTGTTGACCACGGGGGCGTGTGCCGGCTGCGACGTCCGGTCTGCGGCGGCGAGCCGGATCCCGGCGTCCTTGAGGACCTCGCCAACGTCGGCTGCTGTGGTGGTGGTTTTCTTGGCCTTGCCATCGGCAATGATGCTGACGGTTTTCGGCGTCGAGATGGCCACGAACGAACCGTCCACGGCCAGCTGCGCGTTCTTCGGCACGGAGAGCTCCGACGAACTGGCGACGCCGAGCTGGGTCACGAGCCCGGCCACGTCCTGCGCCGTGGTGCTCACGGTCTTCTCTGCACCGTCCAGGCTGACCTTCACGGCCTTCGCCATGTTCACGTTGATGACGGAGCCATTCTCAACCCTGGCGTCCAGCGTCGGAGAAACGCGGTCGGCCGGGTGCAATTCAACATTTGCACTCTTCACCACCTGTTCGACGGTGCCGCCGAAGGTCTGGACGGAGCTGACTTTCCCGTCGACGTTCAGGGTGACTGTCTTGTTGCTGCCCACAAAGGCAACGAGCCCCAGCACGAGGGCCGAGAGCACCACCAGCTGCGTGCCGACCTTGATGAAACTGAACTTGCCGTCTGACGTGAAGAAGTTGACCACGATTGCCCGTAACTTTTGAGCCATCCGGGCACGGGGAAAAACGCACAGGGGAACCCGCGGCGGACACCGAAATGGTGGCTCCGGACAGGCCGGAGCAGGCCGCAGGCATGTGCGTCGCCACACTCACATGGCAGGACATCCGAGGGCGCCCTGCCTGTCACGAAAGTGAGTTACATCATCCGGAGGCCTTCCCCGACCCCGGCTAATAGTTTTTCACTGTAACCGAAGCGTTATAAAGCATCCAAAATATTTGCCTACCAGGTATGCATTTCCCGGCATGCGGCGTGCTCGGTCTTAGTCCCAGGATCCGTACGCCCGCACGGTATTTGCGCTCACTTGGCCGCACAGCTCGGACAGGTCTGTTTCTGTCAATTCCGCAATCGCCCGCACGGTGTAAGGCACCATGTAGCTGGCGTTGGGACGGCCCCGGTGCGGATGCGGGGTGAGGAACGGCGAGTCGGTTTCAACCAGCACCAGCTCCGGATCGGCCACGGCGAGCGCCTCCCTGAGGTTCGTGGCGTTCTTGAAGGTCAGCGTCCCCGCGAAGGACATGAACCATCCTTCGCGGTTGCAGATCCGGGCGAGCTCCGCGTCCCCGGAAAAGCAGTGGAAAACCACCCGTTCCGGGGTGCCCTCCTCGCGCAGGACCTGGACCACGGCGTCGTGGGCGTCACGGTCGTGGATCTGCAAGGTCCGGTCCAGCCGCTTGGCGATGTCGATGTGCCGGCGGAACGAGTAGCGCTGATGGGCCAGCCCCTCCCCTTCCGTGCGGAAGAAATCCAGGCCGGTTTCGCCAATGGCGCGCACGCGGGGGTGGGCGGCCAGCTCCTCGATCTCCGCCAGGGCGTCCTCCAGCTCACCGCGGGCCGCGTAGTCCGGTGCGTCATTCGGGTGGAGGGCCACTGCCCCCAAAAGCCGTGGATCCACGTCGACGGCGCGCACGGTAAACCTGGAGGATTCGAGGTCGCAGCCCACCTGCACGGCGCCGCAGACACCTACGGCTTCAGCTGCATCGAGGGCAGCCGCGATGTCCACCCGGACGTCGTCAGTCGGGAAGTCCAGGTGCGTGTGGTTATCCATCACGGGAACGGGCAACGGTTCGGGGGCCGGCGGGAAACCGCGCTTGCCGGAGCCGTCACTGCCGGGCGCCCGGTAGGGCCTGGGAGTCAGGGAATGCCGCATTCCTCCAGCCTAGCGGCCGCCCGGCCGCGTCTTCTCCACCGCCCGGGCCGCGTCCCATCCCCCGGCATGACCCGGAGACTACGCTCGGCATTACCCGGAGATTTACGGGGAACTCTCTGTTAGCCACGGCAGTTGTGTTAGTACGCTGGATACGGACGGATGTGAGCGCCCAACGAGGGCAACGGCAGACCTCCGCCGCTTCGTTCCGCTTCATTCTGGGCTGAAAGGTTGCCGATGGAACCGCACCGACGCATCACGATCGACGAAGCACTTCCCGGCGGACAGGGCTTCACTGGAAGTGCTGCGCGCAACGTCAACCCCCTCAACGGACACAAAACGGTTCCTCTGGAAGCCCCGGCTTTCCGGGCCGCCAGCGAACGCATCCTCAGTGCCATCAACACCGTCATCGACGGCAAGGCCGAGGCCGCGAAACTGGCGCTGACGGTCCTCCTCGCCCAGGGCCACCTGCTCCTGGAGGATGTCCCCGGGGTGGGCAAGACGCTGCTGGCCAAAACACTGGCACGCACCATCGACTGTTCCGTCAGCCGGATCCAGTTCACACCCGACCTCCTCCCGTCGGATGTCACCGGCGTATCCATTTATAACCAGTCCTCGCGCCAGTTCGAGTTCCGTCCGGGTGCCGTGTTCGCGAACATCGTGATTGGCGACGAGATCAACCGGGCTTCGGCCAAGACGCAGTCCGCCCTGCTCGAATGCATGGAGGAGCACCAGGTCACGGTGGACGGACACTCCTACAAGCTTGGCGAACCGTTCATGGTGGTGGCCACCCAGAACCCCATCGAAATGGAGGGGACATATCCGCTCCCGGAGGCCCAGCGGGACCGCTTCATGGCGCGAATTTCCATGGGATATCCGGACAAGGACTCCGAGATCGAAATGCTCGAAACCCACCAGGCCGAGTCCCCCCTGGCCCGGGTCAAGGCGGTCGTCACGGCAACGGATGTCGCCGCCATGATCGCCACCGTCCAGCAGGTGTTCGTCTCCGAAGCCGTGAAGGAGTACACCGTGGCCGTCGGCCGGGCCACCCGTGACAGCGCCATGCTCCGCCTCGGGGCAAGCCCGCGTTCCCTGCTGCAACTGCTCCGGGCCGCGAAGGCAACGGCGGCGCTCGACGGCCGTGACTTCGTGCTGCCCGATGACGTCGTGGCCGTTGCCGAGGCGGTGCTCGCGCACCGGATCATCCTGGACCGCAAAGCCGCCAGCACGGGCGAGACCCCGCAGGGCGTGATCCGCGGCGTCCTTGCCCGGATCCCCGTCAGCCGGGAGATGACGGACACGGCAAAGGCCGGACGGACTTCACCCGAACTCCGCCCTAGCCGCTAGTCAGGACCGCCGCCGTGGCACTGCTGGACAGCCTCCCCCGACATCTCTTCAGCTCCCGGGGCTGGGGGCTCCTGGCGGCCGGCGCCGTCTCGCTGCTCTGCGCCCAGGTCATGGGCCGCCGCGACCTCCTGGCCCTCGGCGTCCTGCTGGTTGTCCTGCCGCTCGTTTCACTGGCCGGCATCAGGGTGGTCAAGCCGCGGTTCCGGGTGTACCGGGAGTTCAGCCCTTCCACGGTCGAGACAGACTCGATCACCACGGTGCGGCTCGCCGTCGCCCGGACCGGGCTGGGCACAGGCCGGGTCATCATGGAGGAGCGGCTGCCGCCCCGGTTCGGCGAATCCCCCGCGTTCCGCTTTCCCGCCAGGTCCGCGTCGGGCGGCACCAGCCGCTACGAGTACCACCTGCGCTCGGGAAAGCGCGGACAGTTCACCATCGGCCCCGTCACCGCCGAGTTCACGGATCCGTTCGGGCTGTCACTGCACCGCCACTCGATCGACGACGGCGACACCCTCACCGTGACGCCGGCCGCCGTCGAACTTCCGTCCACCGGCCTGGCCGGCGCGCGCGGCAACGACGGCATCACCACCACCCGAACCAGGGCCAACCCCAGCGACGACGACGTCATGACGCGCGAGTACCGGCACGGCGATCCGATGCGCCGGGTGCACTGGCCGGCCACGGCCCGGCACGGCTCGCTCATGGTCCGGCAGGAGGAATCGGTCACCACACCCGAGGCCACGGTCATCCTGGACCACCGGTTCGTGGCCCATTCCTCGGGCTACGGCTCGGTGTACGGCAGCCCGGGCGACGACGGAAGCGACCTCGTCACCAGCGACACCTTCGAGTGGGCTGTCACGGCGGCGATGTCCGTGGGCGCCCACCTCGCCGAACTCAATTACTCGTTGCGGTTCCTGGACGCGGCGGGTGAGCCTGCCTTCCACCGCTCGTCCTCGGCCCCGGAGCCCGACAACGAGGAGTACAGCGGCGCGGCCGGCCTCCAGTCCATCGCCGAAAGCCTTGCCGCGATCCAGCTGACCGGCCCGCATCACGCGCGCCGGGAGCACGATACCGGACGCCGCGACCATGCGGGGGGCGCCGATCCGGCCCAGTCCGTCTATGACGACCGCCTCATGGACAAACTCGCGGCCCACCGGATGCGCGGCCCGGTCCTGGCGCTGCTGGGGAAGATCTCACTCGCGGAGGCGCGCGCCCTGGCACCGGCGGCCGGCTACGCCGCCAACGCGTTTGCCGTGGTGATCACGGACAAACCCGCGGACTGCCATGACGTGCTTGAGGCACTGCGGCTGGGCGGCTGGCGCGCTGTCGCCGTCGAGGCGTCCACCTCGCTGCCGGCCGCCTGGATGTACTTCGACGAGGGCGATGCCGCCATGTGGACGGCTGCGGCGGACGTACGGCGCGGTGCGGAGGTAGGGCGATGACACTGACATCACAGCGGCCGTCGGGGGCCGACGCCCAGCGGCAGCCCGCTCCGGCGTCCCCGGGGAGCGGACGGTTCGGGGCGGGCGTCTTTCCGTGGGTCATGTCCGGCGCAGTGGCGTTGTCCGTCCTGGGCGCGTCGCTGTCCCTCAACGGCGTCCTTCGGGGCTGGGCGTGGTTCCTGCCTGTGGTGACCATGGTGGTGGTGGTCTCGCTGACCATGGCCCTGCTCCGCACGTTCCGTGCCCCGCCCTTGCTGGTGGCTGCGGGGGGCCTGGTGTCCCTGGCCTTCATCCTGACGTTCACGTTCTTCCGACGCGACAGCATTGCGGGTTTCCTCCCCTCCCAGGCCACCCTCGACGCGCTGGGCAGGCATCTTCGCCGGGCCAGCGAAACGGTGCTGGCCGAGAGCTCGCCGGTGGCGCCCAACGCCGGTATCGTCCTGGTGGCGTGCGCCGCGCTGGGACTCGTCCTCATCCTCGTGGATGCGCTGGCCCTTCCGCTGGGTATGCCCGCCACGAGCGGGCTCGGCCTGCTGGCGGTGCTGATTGTGCCGGCCATGATCAAGCCCCAGAGCGTCGGATGGCTGGGATTCGTGGTGACGGCCGCCGGCTACCTGATGATCCTCGCGGGCAGCCAATGGTTCGTACCTGATGCGAGGACGCAGGCTGACACGGCCCGCAACCCGGGCCAGGTCAGGCGCGCCGCGCTCACCGGAGCCGTGACGCTGGCGGTCACGCTGCTGCTGCAGCTTGTGGTTCCCGGCTTCGACCAGGGCACGTTTCCGCAGGGCTCCCGGCTGAACCCCTGGGGAACGGCCACAGGACTTAACCCCATGATCAGCCTCGGAAACAGCCTGCGGACCCCGACGGGCGAGGGCAGGATCACGTACGCCACCAACTCCACCACGCCGCTCTACCTCCGCTCGGTCACGGTGGACCGCTTCGACGGCGAGTCCTGGTCCCCGGACGACCGCAATGCCAGCCGCCGGGCAGGCACCGGACGGATGGATGTGGGCCACGAGATCCTGGCACCCGAACAGACCCGGCAGGTGACGGTGGTCAACACCGGAGACTTCACCAGCCCCTACCTCCCCGTCCCCTACGCCCCGGAATCCGTCAACGGCCTGACCGGGCGCTGGAGCTGGGACCCTGCGACCCTGAGCATCAAGGGCACCGACACCAACTCCCGGGACCAGCAGTACCTGGTGCAGTCCTCGGTGCCGAAGCTGACCACGGAGTTGCTGGACGCGTCCTCCGCCCCTGTCCGGGGAATCCCCGATGAGTTCATCCGGCCGCCGTCGAACGTTCCGGACATCGTCCGGACCACCGCCGAGTCCGTCACGGCCAACAGCCGGACAGCCTACGCCAAGGCGATGGCGATCCAGAGGTTCCTGCGCGGGCCGGGCTTCACCTATTCCCTGGAGTCGCCGGTCCAAGGCGGCTATGACGGGAACGGGCTATCAGTCCTGGCGGATTTCCTGACCCAGAAGAGCGGCTATTGCATCCACTTCGCGTCCGCCATGGCGGTGATGGCCCGGCTTGAAGGCATCCCCAGCAGGATCGCCGTCGGCTACGCGCCGGGCAGGCTGACCGGCGCCACAGTGTCTGTCGCCGGCCAGGGAGCGCTCCCGGAGTTCGAAGTTGACGCCCGCGATGCCCATGCCTGGCCCGAGCTGTACTTCCAGGGCCTCGGCTGGGTTCCGTTCGAACCCACGCCCTCGCGTGGCGTGGTCCCGCCCTACGCCCAGGACTCCTCAACGTCCGGAGGCGCCAGCACCAACGACCAGAACAACGACGGTCTGGTGCCGAGCAACGGTGCCACGGCACCGTCGGCGCAGACACCGGCCCCGCTGCCTCTGCCGGGGAGCGGAACGGCCGACGCCGGGAACCAGCTGGCGCCCGCACTTTACAGCACCGCCGGGGTTCTGCTGCTGGTCCTCCTGGCCGCCTCACCCCGCCTGGTGCGCGGAGGCATCAGGGCAAGGCGCCTCAGGGGAACGGGCACCGGCAGGAACCGGCTGGCGGAGCCGCCGCTCGTCTGGTCCGAACTCCAGGATTTGGCCACGGACTACGGAGTGCGTCCTGAGCCGAGCGAGACTCCGCGGACGTTCTCTGCCCGGCTGCGCGGCTCCGCGGCAGTGCGACAGCGGGCCGGGTCAGAACCCGGCAGCGGAGCAGGCACCGGCGGCGGAGAGGGGCCCGACGCCGGGACCGCCGAGGCCGTGGCGGTCCTGACGGATGCCTACGAGCGGCATCAGTACGGCCGGCCCGCCGGCCAGGACGCCACGCGCCGCGGCCTGCCGGAGGAAACCGCCGTCGAACTCATTGGCCGGGTGCGGCAGGCGCTGCGCCGCAATGCCGGCATGGTCAGCCGGCTTCGCGCCGACTGGCTGCCGCCGTCGGTCCTCTCCCGCTGGGGAGCCGTGGCTGGATGGCCTGTCCGCGTCCTGGGCCGGGCGGCGCTGCGGGTGGGGCACGCCGCGTCGGTGCTGTGGCGCAGAACCCGCAGCGGCCTCCGGCGTCTCCGGGAAGGCTAGCCGCCGGCAGGAACGCCGGCACGGCCCGGGCCGCCCGGCTGCCGCCACGCCGCCATCCTGCCGACATTCCCAACGTTTGACATGTGACCGCCGCCACCTTATCTTTGAGAAACGGGAAAGCGCATTCCAGATGACATCCAAAGCCTGGGAAACCAGAAAAGTCGTCCGCAGACCTGCCGCAGCCTTGGCGGCGCGGAGCGCAACCTCCCACCTGATCCGACACCCAGCGACGGGGCGAATCCGGCGGGGCAGACGATTTGTCCAAAGGAGGACGATATGAAGAGCGACACACGCAAGCTGCGGACTACGACTGAATCGATTCACGCTGGCACGCACCGGACGAGCAGCACCCGGAAAGCTGCCGCCAGCGGCTGGGTGGGCAGCGCCCTTGAGTACTACGACTGGTTCATCTACGCCCAGGCCGCAGCCCTGGTCTTTCCGACGGTGTTCTTCCCGGGCGGAAACCCGACCGTCGCGCTGATCGCGTCACTCGGCACCTATGCGGTGGGATATGTCGCCCGCCCGATCGGGGCATTCGTCCTTGGCCAGTGGGGTGACAAGCACGGCCGGAAGAACGTCCTGGTCCTGGCCATGCTGCTGATGGGCGTCTCGACCTTCGCCGTGGCCCTGCTGCCCACCTATGGTCAAGTCGGCATACTGGCCCCGGCCCTGCTGCTGGTGCTTCGCCTCGTCCAGGGTTTCGCCGTGGCAGGGGAACTGAGCGGAGCCAGCGCCATGATTGTGGAGCACGCACCGTTCGGCCGCCGCGGCTTCTATGCAAGCTTCGCACTTCAGGGCACCCAGGCCGGGCAGATCATCGCCGCCGCCGTCTTCCTCCCGCTCTCGGCTGTGCTGTCCGCGGACGACTTCCACGCATGGGGCTGGCGTGTCCCGTTCCTCCTCAGCGCCCTGGTGGTGTTCGCCGGCTACATGATCCGCCGCCGGGTTGAGGAAACGCCCGTCTTTGTGGAGGAGAAGGCGCACAAGGACGTTCCCAGGATGCCGGTGGTCCAGGTGCTGCGCGAAAGCGGGCTGAACGTAGTGCGGGCGGTCTGCATGACGCTGGTCAACGTTGTGGGCGTCACCGTCGCAGTGTTCGGCGCAGCTTACGCCACGCAGCCGGGGTACGGCATCGGCATGAGCACCACGGTCTACCTCTGGATTCCGGTGCTGGCCAACGTCATCGCACTCGCCCTCATCCCCTGGTTCGGCGACCTCTCGGACCGGTTCGGCCGGCGGCCGCTGATGATCGTCGGTTCGCTGGGCTCCGGTGCGCTGGCCTACGGGTACCTCTACGCGGTCAGCCAGAACAACGTGCCGCTGACCATCGTCCTCGCGATCCTCATGTGGGGCACGCTGTACCAGGTCTGGAACGCCACGTTCGCCAGCTTCTTCCAGGAGCTCTTTCCCTCCCGCACGCGGGTCACCGGGTTTGCCATCTCCCAGAACATCGGGCTCCTGATCACGTCCTTCCTGCCGAGCCTCTTTGCGGTGGTCGCTCCCCCGGGCTCGGCAAATGTTCCGCTCACCGTCGGGTCCATCTGCTTCGGCATCACCGTCATCGGGGCCATAGCGGCCTGGTCTGCCAGGGAAACGCACCGGATTCCGCTCCAGCAGCTGGGATCACCGGACGCCACGCCCGTCTCCCGCGAGGAGTACGCAAGCGTCCGGGCCGCAGCCCGCTAAACGCTGCTCCACCGGCCTGACTCAGGCAAGGCTGGCCGCATCCGCGCAAAAGAACGCACCTGCAGCAGGTTTCCTGCCGCAGGTGCGTTCCTTGTTTGTCCGGAAAATATCCTTAGCCGGCGTAGGGGTCGGCGATGCCGATGTACTGCGTGTAGAGGTATTCCTCGATGCCCTCCAGGCCGCCTTCACGGCCCAGGCCGGACTGCTTGACGCCGCCGAAGGGTGCCGCGGCGTTGGAGACGACGCCGGCGTTCAGGCCGAGCATGCCGGTCTCGAGCCGCTCGCCCATCCGGATGCCGCGGTTCAGGTCCTTCGTGAAGACGTAGGCCACGAGGCCGTATTCGGTGTTGTTGGCCAGGCGGACGGCCTCGTCCTCGGAGGAGAAGGTGATGATGGGGGCGACGGGGCCGAAGATCTCCTCGGACAGGATCCGGGTTCCCTCGGTGACCCCCTTGAGGATGGTGGGCTGGTAGAAGTACCCGGGTCCCTCGACGGGGGCGCCGCCCACCACTGCCGTGGCGCCGGAGGCAACGGCATTGGTGACCAGCTCGTGCACCTTGTCCCGGCTCTTCGCGTCGATCAGCGGGCCGACCTTGGACTCGGGCTCGGTGCCGCGGGCGGTGGTCATCTCCTTCATCTTCGCGGCGAACTTCTCCGCGAATTCGTCGGCGACGGATTCGTGCACGATGAAGCGGTTCGCGGCGGTGCAGGCCTCACCCATGTTCCGCAGCTTGGCCAGCATGGCCCCGGCAACGGCCGCATCGACGTCGGCGTCCTCAAACACCACGAACGGGGCGTTGCCGCCCAGTTCCATCGAGGTCCGCAGGACCGTCTCGGAGGCGTCGGACAGCAGGCGGCGGCCCACCTCGGTGGAACCGGTGAAGGAGAGCTTCCGCAGCCGGGAATCCTTGACCAGCGGGCCGGTGGTGGCGCCTGCGCTGGTGGTGCTGATCACGTTCAGGACACCGGCCGGCAGGCCCGCTTCCTGCATCACGGCTGCGAACAGGTGGGAGGTCAGCGGCGTCAGGTTCGCGGGCTTGAGGACCATGGTGCAGCCGGCCGCCACCGCGGGGGCGATCTTGCGGGTGGCCATGGCCAGCGGGAAGTTCCACGGCGTGATCAGCAGGCACGGACCCACCGGCTTCTTGGTCACCAGCAGACGGGACTTGCCGTCCGGGGAGACCGAGTACCGGCCGAAGGCACGGACGGCTTCCTCAGAGAACCAGCGCAGGAACTCGGCGCCATAGGTGACCTCGCCGCGGGCTTCGGCCAGCGGCTTGCCCATTTCCAGGGTCATCAGCAACGCGAAGTCTTCGGCGCGCTCGGTGACGAGTTCAAAAGCGCGGCGCAGGATCTCGCCGCGCTCACGCGGCGGCACCTTGGCCCATGACTCCTGGGCGGCGGCGGCCGCGTCCAGGGCAGCGGCGCCGTCCTCGGCTGACGCGTCGGCGATGCTCAGCAGTGTCTTCCCGGTGGCGGGATCCTCGACGTCGAACGTCTTGCCCGACGCCGCAGGACGCCACTCGCCGTTGATGAGCAGGCCGGTGGGGACAGACGCGAGCAATTCGCTTTCGCGTTCTGCGGTAGCAGTGGACTGTGTGGTAACAGACACGGTGACTCCCTCGTCAGCAATCGGATTGCCGGTTATGTGCAGCTCCTGCACACGGCGTGCCGCCGCCTGCCGCCCGCTGCTTGCTTGGCTGGATTAAAGCCACGGTACTGCCGGGATCTCGGCAGTGTCTACGCATCGGCGCACTGCCCGTCCGGCCATTTGTTGTGCAGCTGCACAGCAGCTCCGGCGGCATCGCGGGGCGGCTGAGAGCGTCTCTCCTGGTCCGCGCTGCGGGCGCGTCAGGGCCGCCGGGTCAGGGTAAGTCAGGGCCGCCGGGGCGGGGTCAGCAGGGCAAGACCTACCAGAGTGCGGATGTCACCGGGCGGCGAGCACGGCGGAGTACAGTTCCCGCTTGCTCACGCGGGTTTCTTCGGCGACGGCCGCCACGGCTTCCTTGAGCCGGACGCCCTTGGCCACTAGTTCGTTGACGGCGGCCACGCCGTCCTCCGGCGAGCCGGGTGCACGCTCCGGCGCGCCTGCCACCACCACCGCGATCTCGCCGCGCACTTCGTTGGCCTCCGCCCACTGCAGCATGTCGCGCAGCGATCCGCGGAGGACTTCCTCGTAGGTCTTGGTGAGCTCGCGGCACACCGCCGCGCGCCGGTCCGGGCCGAAGCGCTCGTGGAGCGCCCGCAGCATGGCCTCCAGCCGGTGCGGTGCCTCGAAGAAGACCATGGTGCGGCGTTCGGCGTCGAGATCCCCCAGGCGCGAAGCGCGTTCACCGGCCTTCCGCGGGAGGAACCCTTCGAAACAGAACCTGTCGGTAGGCAGGCCGGAGAGGGCCAGGGCGGTGAGGACGGCGGAGGGGCCGGGGACGGCCGTGACCTTGAGGCCGGCGGCCACTGCGCCTTCGACCAGCCGGAAGCCGGGGTCGGAGACTGCGGGCATGCCGGCGTCGGTGACCATGACGAGGGTTTTTCCGGAGCGGACCTGCTCCAGGAGTTCCGCGGTCTTGGTGGCCTCGTTGTGCTCGTGGTAGCTGATGATCCGCCCGCTCACGGCGACGTTGAGGCTCTGCACCAGGCGGTGCAGGCGACGGGTGTCCTCGGCCGCCACGATGTCCGCCGTTGCCAGCAGCTCCACGAGCCGGGCCGAAGCGTCGCCCACGTTGCCGATGGGTGTTGCTGCCAGGACAATCCGCCCAGGACCCCCGCTGCCGAGGTCCTGCTCGCCTCTGCCCGCAGCGCCGGCCGGTTCTGCGGCGCCGGCTGGTTCTGCGCTGCTGGAAGGGTCGGAACTGCCGGGAAGGTCGGAAGTGCTGTCAGGGGCGCTGCTCGCATCATGGTCCACGGATCCAGCCTACTGCCGCCGGGTCCCATCCAAGCCGCACTCCAAGCCGCACTCCAAGCCGCACGACAAGCCGCAAACGGTAGCATGGGCTCGTGACACAGACCTCCGTGCGGCCTGACGGGGCCGAACCAGCAAGCACCCCGGCTTCCGCACCCGCCGCGGAAGGCCGTGGCCCGCACGGGAAGCGCTGGATCAGCCGTCCCTCGGAGGCCTTCACGGCAGACGCCCTCACCCGGCGCCTGATCGGCGGCATCCGCACCTGGCGGGACTACCCGCCGTCGCTCCGGCTCTGGTTCTGGCTGGTTCCGGCGCTGACTGCCGTCGTGGGCGGGATCCTGAGGTTTGTCCGGCTGGATGTCCCCCGCAGCCTCGTGTTCGACGAGACGTACTACGTCAAGGACGGTTACTCGCTGCTGGTGAGCGGGTACGAGCGGAGCTGGCCGGACAAGGCCAACGACGCGTTCGTGGCCGGCAACCCCAACGTGCTGCTGAACACCCCCGAATACGTGGTGCACCCGCCCGTGGGCAAATGGATGATCGCAGCCGGCATGTGGCTCTTCGGGGCAGACAACCCCTTCGGGTGGCGGTTCGCCGCCGCACTGACCGGAACCCTGTCCGTCGCCCTCCTCGCACTGATAGCCCAGAAACTTTTCGGCTCCCTGGTTCTCGGAGCGGCGGCCGGCCTGCTGCTCGCCGTCGACGGCCACCACCTTGTCATGTCGCGCACGTCCCTGCTGGACATCTTCCTGATGTTCTGGATCCTGGCCGCGTTTGGCGCGCTGTTACTGGACCGCGACGACGGCCGGCGCCGGCTCGCGGCCAGGCTCGGCGGGCAGGCGGCCGCCTCCCCCACCGGCAGGCCATCGGCGCTCCAACTGCTGTCCGGCCCATGGCTGGGCGTCCGCTGGTGGCGGGTTGTGGCAGGCATCTGCCTGGGCCTGGCCGTCGGCACCAAGTGGTCAGCGCTGTTTTTCCTGGCCGGGTTCGGGCTCCTGACTGTGTTCTGGGACCTGAGCTCCCGCCGGACCGCCGGCATCCGGGGCTGGATCAGCGCAGGAATCATCAAGGACGGGCTCCTGGCCTTCCTCAGCATCGTTCCTGTGGCCGCCGTGACGTACGCCGCCACCTGGACCGGGTGGTTCCGGTCCACGGATGCCTACTACCGGAGGTGGGCTGAGACAAACCCCAGCGCGGAATGGGGCTGGTTGCCGGACTCCGTGCGGTCCCTGGCGCACTACCATCTTGAGGCCTACAAGTTCCACCAGGGGCTCAGCTCGGAACACCCGTACGAGGCCAGCGCCTGGAGCTGGCTCGTGATGGGCAGGCCCACCTCATTCTTCTACGAGTCCCCCAAGCAGGGCACCCCGGGCTGCGATTTCGCCCACTGCACCACGGCCATCCTTTCGGTCGGCAACCCGCTGATCTGGTGGAGCGCTGCCATCTCGCTCGTGGTCCTGCTGTTCTGGTGGGCGGGCAGGCGCGACTGGCGCGCCGGGGCGGTCCTGGCCGCCGTCGGCTCCGGGTACCTGCCGTGGTTCATGTACCCGGAGCGCACCATGTTCTTCTTCTACGCGGTGTCCTTCGAGCCCTTCCTGGTCCTGGCGCTCGTGTACTGCCTGGGCCTGGTGCTGGGGAAAACCACCGACCCGCCGTGGCGCCGGCGCTCCGGGCTGTACGGGGTGGCCCTGTTCCTCGTGGCCGCGGTCCTGATCTCGGCCTTCTTCTACCCCGTCTGGACCGCCGAAATGATCACCTACCAGGACTGGCGCCTCAGAATGTGGATGCCTTCCTGGATCTGAGGCACGATTGCAGGTGGAACCCGGACGTGATCATCAACGAAATGGAGAGCCGCCCGTGAGGGAAGCAAGCACGGAACTGATGGTTGCCCTGGAGGACAGCAGCAACGTCACCGACCTGCTCCTGGACTGTTACCGGCACAATCCTTCGCACGCCGTCTACGCCCGCCGGGACGCCAGCGGCTGGCAAAACGTCACCGTCGGGCACTTCCTCGACCAGGTCACAGCCCTGGCCAAAGGCCTCATCGCCGGCGGCCTGGCACCCGGCGACACCGTCGCCGTCCTCTCCGCCACCCGCTATGAGTGGACGCTGGTGGATTTCGCCATCTGGTTTGCCGGCGGTGTGACCGTGCCCATCTACGAAACCTCCTCGGCCAGCCAGGTGGAGTGGATCCTGTCCGACTCCGGCGCCGGGCGGGTCTTCGTTGAGGACCGCCAGAAGGCGGCGCTGCTGGACCAGGTCCTGTCCGCCTCCAGCGTGCTGGCCGGCCGCCTGGTGCCGGTGGTCCGGATGGATTACGACGGCGAAGCCCCCAACCTTGCCAGCCTGGCCGCCGCGGGGGCCGGGGTGACGGACGCCGAGCTGGAGCGGCACCGCTCCGCAGCTGCGCTGCCGGACGTCGCCTCCCTCGTCTACACCTCCGGCACCACCGGCCGGCCAAAGGGCTGCGAGATCACGCACGGCAACTTCGCCCTCGTGGCCAGGAACATCGTTGTCTTCCTGCCCGAGCTGCTGCAGCAGGAGTCCGCCAGGACCCTGATGTTCCTGCCGTTGGCCCACGTGCTGGCCCGTGCCGTCCAGGTGGTGTGCCTGACGGCCGGAGTGACCCTTGGCCACACCTCCGGAGCCGCGCAGCTGATGGATGATCTGGAAACCTTCAAGCCAACCTTCCTGCTGGCTGTTCCCCGTATCTTCGAGAAGGTCCGTGCCGGCGCGGAACAGAAGGCGAAGGACGCCGGGAAGTCGCGGCTGTTCAGTGCCGCCGCGGGGGTGGCGGTCCGCTACTCGGAAGCGCTGGATGCTGCCGCGCGTGGGGAAGGCGGTGGTCCGGGCGCCGTGCTGCGGGCGCAGCACGCACTATTCGACCGCCTTGTGTATCCCCGGCTCCGCCAGGTGTTCGGCGGCAGCATGAAGTACGCCGTTTCGGGCGCCAGCCCGCTCAACGCCGGCGATGCGCATTTCTTCAGGGGTGCGGGGATCGCCGTGCTCGAAGGCTACGGCCTGACGGAGACCACGGCGCCGTGCACGGTGAACACCGCCGGTCTCGCCCGGGTGGGCACGGTGGGGATCCCGGCGCCGGGCACCACCATCCGCATCGCTGAGGACGGCGAGATCCTGGTCAGGGGCATCGGCGTGTTCAAGGGCTACCACGCCAACGAGGCAGCCAACGCCGAGGCGTTTACGGACGGCTTCTTCCGCACCGGGGACCTGGGCTCCCTGGACGCCGACGGGTTCCTCACCATCACGGGCCGCAAAAAGGACCTGCTGGTCACCGCTGCGGGTAAGAACGTTGCTCCCGGGCCGCTCGAGGAGAAGATCCGCGAACACCAGCTCGTGGGCCACGCCGTGGTGGTCGGTGACGGGAAGCCGTTCGTTTCCGCCCTGGTCAACCTCGACCCCGAGGGCCTCGGCCACTGGTGCACGGCGAACAGCGTTCCGTTGCTCAGCCCCGTGGAAGCCTGCACGGACCCGGCGGTACGCGGTGCCATCCAGGATGCGGTGGACCAGGCCAACAGCCTCGTGTCCAAGGCCGAATCGATCCGCAAGTTCCGGGTCCTGGATGCCGCCTTCACCGTGGAGTCGGGGCACCTGACGCCCTCCCTCAAACTCAGGAGGGCCGCCGTCGTCAAGGACTTTGAAGCGGAAATCGAACAGCTGTACGGCTGAGCAGGCCCCCCGGCCCGGTCACCTGTACTGCCATCAGGCCGCTACAGGTTCACGGGCCGGGCTGTGCCTGTGCCTGTCTCCGGAGCGTCGTCGGCGTCGTCATTCACGTCGCTGCCATCCGCGTCCTCATCCTTGCGGGCCTTCCTGGCCGGGGCCAGTCCGCGGCGCCGGCGGGTGGGCCAGGTCAGGATCAGCGTCACCACGGCGGTGATCAGGACAAGGGCGGCGATGACCAGGCCGGCGTCGATCCAGAACTGTCCGGGGAAGAGCCGGATGAGTGTGTCCTCCAGCGCAAACGTCCAGGAGCCGGCGGCAAAAAAGATGCGGTGGAACTCGGTGAAGAACTGCTGCCAGCCGAGGGCGGCCAGCGTGCCCAGCCCGATGATGAGAACCAGCGTCACAATAGAACCGGCGAACAGCCCGCGGCGGACTCCGCCGGGCGTGCGCCGCCGCAGGTAGATGATGGCGATGATGCTGATCAGGACCAGCAGTGCCCCGGCTCCGAAGGCGGACAGGAAGACGAGCTTCACGTCGGCCATGTGGCTGACTTCGCCGTCCTTGAACAGCTTTTCGCCGCTCCGGTTGACCAGTTCGCCCAGGTAGCGCGGACCGGACCAGTTGCCCAGGTAGTCCACGGCGTAGGATCCGTAGGTCATGCGGTCGTCCGCGTTGAAGCCGTAGCCGTCGCCGGGGAAGCCGGGCCGGTGGTATTCGACCCAGAGGAAGAGCGGGCTGGTCACGGCGCGCACGGCCAGGACCAGCAGGATCACGGGGTAGAAAATCGCCAGCAGGACCTGGAAGAACCGCGGCAGCACCGGCTTGGCCCTGGCTGCCTGTTCGCGCTCGGCGTTGCGGCGCTCCACTTCCTCCTGCGGGGGACGGATCTGCAGGGCGGATGTGGGGAGCGGCTCGCTGTAGTGGGTGCCCACGGCGGAGGAACGGGCCGGCTGGCGCGCCTCCGCGTTCCGGCCGGGCGCAGCGCCCGGTCCTGCCGGCGCGCGCAGGCCCGGCTCTGCGTTCGGGTCAGTTTCGGCGTTCCCGGCAGCGGCCGCCTCCGCAGCCTTGCGGTCAGCACGGCTTTCCGGCTGGGCCGCATCGGAACCGGCTGCCGCAGTGGAACCGGCTGCCGGAGCGGGACCGGCTGCCGTGCCGGCAGCGCCCTGCCCCTCGGCGGCGCGCGCTGCAGTCGCGGGCTTCATCCATTCAAACGCCGGCTCGTCGGTGTCCTCCGCGGGATCCAGGGCGGGGCCCGCCGCCGGATCCAGCCGCGGATTAAGGCGTCCGGACGGTGTCGGAGTATTGTCTTTCACTGCAGCTTCACTTCCGTAGGCGTCCACGCTCCATGGTCACCGGGGATGCCGGGCCACGCAGCGCTTTGTATCTCTTCAAGAGCCTACCGTCAGCCGCTCCGGCACCGCGATGTGCCACCCCGCCACCTGCGTGAATAATCGGCTGGCGGTAATAATCAGGCTGCAAGTTCTGTGTAGCCGGAGTCCTGGCTCCCCAGGTCTCCGCGGGCGCCGGAGCGGTGGGCCCGCCCCCCGCACACCAGCACATATGACCAGTATGCCGCCAGCACGGCCGCGCCGATACTGATTTTCGCCCACACCGGCAACGTGCTGGGCGTCACGAAACCCTCCACCAGACCGGAGACAAACAGGACCAGCACCAGGCCAAGCGCCACCGTGATCATGGACCGGCCCTCCGCTGCGACGGCGCGTGACCGGGTCCGGGTGCCCGGCGAGACCATGGCCCAAAAGATTCTCAGCCCGGCCGCGCAGGCCACGAAAACTGCCGTCAGTTCCATCAGTCCGTGCGGCAGGATGTAGCTGAAGAACACGTCCGTCTTTCCCACCGCGGCAAACATCCCGGCGGCCACACCCACACCCTGGGCGTTGCTGAACAGGATCATGGGCACCCAGAAACCGGTGATGCCCAGGGCCACGGCCTGGGCACTGATCCAGGCGTTGTTGGTCCAGACGGCGCCAGCGAACGACGCCGCCGGATTCTCTGAGTAGTAGTCGATAAAGTCCTGCTCGACATACCGCTGGACTTCCGCTTCCGAGGCTACGGCCCGCAGGGCTTCGGGCGAGGTGCCAATCCACAGGGCGAAAGCGCAGCCTACAAGGCAGAACGCGGCGCCGCAGGCCACCGTCAGCCAGCGGATCCGGTACAGGGCGGCCGGAAGCGAGAGCACGAAGAACTGTGCCAGGTCTTCCATAAAGTTCGACCGCGCTCCGGTGAAGCGGGTGCGCGCCTGCGCCAGCGTGGCAGACAGGGATGCGGACAGGCCGCTTTCCGGCCCGGTGGAACGCAGGAGGGAGAGATGGGCGGAGGTGACCTGGTACAGGCGCAGCAGTTCATCGGCGTCGGCACCGCTCAGGCGCCGCTTGTTCGCAAGGTGATGCAGCCGCGACCACGTGTCCGAGTTGACGGCGGAGAAGGCGTCCATGTCCACGCTCCTACCCTAGCCTGCGGAGAACTAGACTAAGGCGACCGGTGGCCGGAACGACGTACGGGGCAGGAATTGAGTCCACTCATCACAGGCGAGGCAGTCGTCCTTGAACTCCGACCGGCGTCCTTCGCCGCCCGCTCCCTGGGCCTGCTGCTCGACGTCGTGGTGCATGCCGCGCTGCTGATCGCCATTCTGATGGCAATGGGCGCCGCCCGGGATGAGCTGGACGAGGCCGCCGCCGCAGCGCTCACCCTGGTCAGCGTGGTTCTCTGCTTCGTCATTGTCCCGGCCACCGTGGAGACCCTGACCCGGGGCCTCTCGCTCGGGAAACTGGCGGCGGGACTGCGGATAGTGCGTGACGACGGCGGGGCCATCCGTTTCCGCCACGCGGTCATCAGGGCGCTGATCGGCTTCCTGGAGATCTACCTGACCTTCGGCGGCGTTGCCATTGCTGTAGCCCTCTTCGACGGCCGGTCCCGCCGGCTGGGTGACATCGTGGCTGGCACCTATTCGCTGCGCCGCCGCGTCCCGGTGGAACCCGCAATCGTCCCCGTCACGCCGCGGCACCTGGCCGCTTGGGCAGAAGCCGCGGACATCGGCCGGATTCCGGATGCCCTGGGACGCCGTGCCGCCCAGTTCGTGCGCCAGGCGCCGCGGATGTCGCCGTTGTCGCGCAGCGGCATGGCCGCCGCCCTCGCCACCGAGATGTCCGAGTATGTGGCACCGTCGCCGCCGCCCGGAACCACTCCCGACGACTACCTGGCTGCGGTGCTGGCCGAACGCCGCAGCCGCGAACTCCGCCGGCTAGGCGCGGCGCGCACGGAAAGCAACCGGATCGGGGAACGGCTGCACCGCCTGCCGTTCACGGCGGCACGGGACAGCTGAGACTGGCGCGTCAGCGCTTCGCGTACTGGGCCCAGGGGATGTTCCAGTCGCCGTAGCCCTCGAGCGGCTCGATTGGTGCGGCGCCCGTATTCAGGACCTGGACGACGTCGCCGGACTTCATGTTGTTGAAGAACCAGGCAGCGTCCACGGGAAGCAGCCCCACACAGCCGTGGGAGATGTTGGCGACGCCCACATAGCTCCATGCGGACTCAAGCGCCTGATGGACGTAGACGCCGGAGGACGTGAGCCGGTTGGCGTACTCCACGGTCAGCGGCGGGTAGTAGCCCTTGTCGCCGGGCTTCAGGCCGATGCTGCCCGCATTGAACTTGGAGTGCCGTTCCTGCTCCATGATCACGGCGTAGCCGGACGGGGAAAGCCAGTCGGTGCCGCCCAGGGTGACGGGCGCGGTCCGGACCAGCTTGCCGTCGAAGTAGACCTTCATGGTCTTGGTGTTGTCGTCCACCACCGCCAGGCGCTGCTGGCCCACCTTGAACTGGACCTTGGCGTTGAAGTTGCCGATCATGCCCTTGCCGAAGTCAACCCCGAACAGCTTCATGTCCACGGTGACTTGGCTGTTGGAGGCCCAGAACTTCTCGGGGCGGATGCGGACCTTCTGGTCCGAATACCAGTGCCAGGCAACAGGCTGCCTGGAGGAGACGGCGATCTTCACGGCCTTTTCCATCGCAGCCTTGTTGGTGACGGGCTCGCTGAAGACGATGTCGATGGGCTGTCCCGCGCCGACCGTGGAGCCGTTCTCCGGGTAGACGGCGGCGTCCGCCTCGTTGGCGGGCTCCACCGTGGTGAAAGTCTGGACCTTCTTGGTTTCCCGGCCCGCCCCATCCACGATGGTGTAGCTGTAGTTGTACGGCGTGTTGAAGGCCAGCGGGTCCACGGCCGTCCACGTGCTGCCGTCGGCGCTGACAGTGCCCTTGACTGCTTCTCCACCGGCGGTCGGCACCAGCACAACGTCCTGGACGCGGCCGTTGACCGCCTTGACGGAGGGCGCCACCGCAGGGTTTACACCTTTGGCGCCGTCGAGCGGGGTCACACCCAGTTCCACGGCCTTGACCACGGGCGTGGCAAGGCCGGGCTCGTTGCGGACGGGACTGGAGGCCTCGGATTGGGGCGCGGGGTTGGCCCAGCCAGGAGCGGTGGCGACGCCGATTCCGCCTGCGGCAACGGCAGCGCAAATGGCAACCACGGCGATGATCTTGCCGGTTTTCCGGTTGTTCTTTTCCGTCATGACTGGTTTCTCCGTGTCCGCCGGGCTGCCGATCGGCATCCGTCCGTGTGCCCAGCGGTAACGCTGACCAGTCAATTTTATCGCAAGGCGGAGCTGACCCCGGCCGCCGTGGAGTGCCACGGCGCGCCGGGGTGCTGCGTCAGGGCCGCTGCTAGTAGCGGTAGTGCTCCGGCTTGAACGGGCCGGCCACGTCCACGTCCAGGTAGTCGGCCTGGTCCTTGGACAGTTCGGTCAGCTCAACACCGAGGGCATCGAGGTGCAGGCGCGCCACCTTCTCGTCCAGGATCTTGGGCAGGACGTAGACCTGGTTTTCGTATTCCCGTTCGCCCTCGGGCTGGTCCTTCTTGGTGAACAGCTCGATCTGGGCGATGGTCTGGTTGGCGAAGGAGTTGCTCATCACGAACGACGGGTGGCCGGTGGCGTTGCCCAGGTTCAGCAGGCGCCCTTCGGACAGGACGATGATGGACCGGGTGCTGTCCGCCGAGTCGCCGCCGAAGACCCATTCGTGGACCTGGGGCTTGATCTCCACCTTCCGGATACCGGGGATCCTGGCGAGGCCGGCCATGTCGATCTCGTTGTCGAAGTGGCCGATATTGCCCACGATGGCCTTGTTCTTCATGCCGGCCATGTGCTCGGCCATGATGACGTCCTTGTTGCCCGTGGTGGTGATGAAGATGTCGCCCTGCTCCAGCACACTCTCCAGCCTGGCCACCTGGTAGCCGTCCATGGCGGCCTGCAGCGCGCAGATGGGATCGATTTCGGTGACGATCACGCGGGCACCCTGGCCGCGGAGGGCCTCGGCGGCACCCTTGCCGACGTCGCCGTAGCCGCAGACGACGGCGACCTTGCCGCCGATGAGGACATCGGTGGCCCGGTTGAGGCCGTCAGGCAGAGAGTGCCGAATGCCGTACTTGTTGTCGAACTTGCTCTTCGTCACGGAGTCGTTGACGTTGATGGCCGGGAAGAGCAGCTTGCCCTGTTCGGCGAGCTGGTAGAGGCGGTGCACGCCCGTGGTGGTTTCCTCGCTGACGCCGTGGATGCCGGCGGCAAGCCGGGTCCACTTCTTCGGGTCCTCGGCCAGCGTACGGCGCAGGACGTCAAGGACGATCCCGTATTCCTCGGGGTCGTTGGCTGCGGCCGCCGGAACGGCGCCGGCTGCCTCAAATTCCACGCCGCGGTGCAGCAGCAGCGTGGCGTCGCCGCCGTCGTCGAGAATCATGTTCGGGCCCAGCTCAGGGTTCGTGTCCGCGCCGGGCCAGGTGAGGATCTGCTCGGCGGTCCACCAGTATTCCTCCAGCGTTTCACCCTTCCAGGCGAACACGGGAACGCCCTGCGGGTTCTCCACGGTGCCGGTACCGACGACGACGGCGGCGGCGGCCTCATCCTGGGTGGAGAAGATGTTGCAGGAGGCCCAGCGGACCTCGGCACCGAGTGCCGTGAGGGTCTCGATGAGCACCGCGGTCTGCACGGTCATGTGCAGCGACCCGGCGATCCTGGCGCCCTTGAGGGGCTGACTGGCCCCGAATTCCCGGCGCAGCGACATGAGTCCCGGCATCTCGTGCTCGGCGAGGCGGATCTGGTGGCGCCCGGCCTCGGCCAGGGAGATGTCGGCAACCTTGTAATCGAACGTCATGGGAATCCTTTGCTGTATCCGGCGTCTAGCCTTCGGCGGTGCTGGCTGGGTGTTAGGCGGTGGGGGCGGCCGCTGCGGGGCCGGCGTCGTGCTGGTCTGACCGGGCGGCCGTGGCTGCGGCGCGGAGCTCCGGCGGAAGCAGCAGCGGAATGCCGTCTTCGATGGCGTACCGGACCCGTTCGCCGCCCTCCGCCGCCGACGTTGAGACGAGTTCCTCGCCCTCCTGGGTCAGAGCCGATCCGGTGACCGGGCACCGCAGAACGGACAACAGTTCGGGACTGATCTTTGGCATGGTGGAGGCTCCCTGCTGGGCACAAGCGCTGAGGCTGACGGATTTCAGCTTCCACCCTACCGCCAGTTCGGTGCCAGGACGGTTCGCGTCGGCGTCAGGACGGTTCGCGCAGGATGCGCAGGTGGCCGCGGCGGGTGCCTTCGGTAGCGGCGGGGGCTTCCAGCGCCGAGTGCGCGGCGCGCTGGCCCGCGGCCGGGGCCGCCGGGCGGGACGCCGCCTCCCGGACGGCGTCGGCCAGGGCGAGAAGGTCGTCGGGGCCGGGCTGGGGCGGCTGCGAGGGCATGGCCAGGCGGAGCACTTCCCAGCCGCGCGGGACGGTCAGCGAACCGGCATGCTGCCCGCAAAGGTCGTAGCAGTGCGGCTCGGCGTAGGTTGCCAGCGGGCCGAGGACGGCGGTGGAGTCCGCGTAAACGTACGTCAGAGTTGCCACCGCGGACTGGCGGCAGGCTGACCTGGAACACTGACGTATTGCACCCACGAAAACACAGAATACTCCGCCTCGGGCACTTTTCCCGACATTGACGAACGGCCCGCGCCACGGCGGCGCGGCTCCGGTCCGGTTATGTCGCGCAAATCATTCGGCGGGTCTAAAGTCTGTATATGCAGTCATCGCACCATGATTCGGGTTTTACGGTCCGGTTGGCTGACCCGGAAACGCCCCGGGACGCCGCCGGGACCCCCGCTGGCCGGAGCTTCACACAACGCCGGCGCAACCGGCACGGCCGCGGCCTCCGTGGCGAACTGCTGTTGCCCACGCTGCCCGGCTACCGGAGCCGCTCGGACCGGTTTGATGAACTGGTTATGGACTCCGCCCA
This sequence comes from Arthrobacter sp. NPDC056493, assembly GCF_042795115.1. NCBI lineage: Bacteria > Bacillati > Actinomycetota > Actinomycetes > Micrococcales > Micrococcaceae > Arthrobacter > Arthrobacter sp. NPDC056493. The sequence continues at coordinate 23,264 of NZ_JBHTSL010000017.1, forward strand.
GCGGCTCCATGACATCTGGGGCAAGCCGCTCGACGGCGTCCGGTTCGCCGTGGATGAGATCCCGCCGAACCTGGAACAGTTGCTGGCCGAGGGTTCGCCCGCTCCCCTGGGCTGCTACAGCCCCGCCACCGAGGACGAAGGCCCCATCATCACGCTGTACCGCCGCGTGGTTGAACAGGCCTGCCCCGTCAAGGAGGAACTCCAGGACCTGGTGCATGACGTGGTGGTGGAACACACAGCCGAAATGCTGGGCGTGGCCCCGGAAACCCTCGACCCGGTGTACCGCCGGCGGTACTAGGCCGCGCGGCTAGTAGCCCAGCGTCACCGCTACTTTTTCCTGGCCTTCTGCGCCCGGGGCAATGGCCACGGTGGAAACATCGTTCCGGCCTTCCCGTTCCAGCAGCACGGCGCCGTACGCCGCGCCGCCGGAGGCGGACACAAGATAGCCGACGACGGCCGAGTTGCCGATCTCGTCGGCGGCCTTGAGGGTCGTCGTGGTGCCGGCGGCGATGTCTGCGGTGGCCGCGGTACGGAGTTTCCCGTCGGCCGTGATCGGGGTGTAGGAAATGGTGGCCCTGTCGTCCAGGGCGCCGAAGACGAGTTGCCGCTCCCCGCCCTGGGGAAGCGGGACCACGTGCTGGCTGCCCAGCTGGGCCGTGGCGGGCGACCAACTGAAGTCCAGGCTCTGGCTGGCCTTCAGTCCCCGGCTCACCCGCGCGGCTGCCACGATGCTGACGTCCGACGTCGCGGAAACGGTGTACTTGCCGGCGGGAACACCGGCCAGGGGCACCTCGGTGACGGTGCCGGCCTTCGCCGTGACAACTCCGCCGCCCGGAAGTGCCTGCTGCCCGGCGCGGCCAAACAGCTTCACTTCCACCACGGCGTCCGACGGGCCGGGAACGGTGATCTGCAGCGACGGGCCGGCGTCGTCAAAACCGGATTCGCCGGTGAGTGACTTCACGTCGCCGGCGTCCTGGATGTCTATGCCTGTCACGACCTGGGACGGAGCCGCGGAGATGCCCGGCGAAATGAAATCCACTCCGCCCGAGGTCAGCCCTCGCAGCACGCTTTGCTGGATGAAGGCGCTGACGGGTCCGCCCGAACTTCGGACGTGCACGCTCAGCCGTTCCTCGCCGGGAGCGAGACCGGCCAGGACGATGGAGCGCGTCGACTTCGGCCCCACCAGCAGGCCACGGCTGCCCGAGGCCTTGATGTGCCCGGCCTTCCCGTAAAGCTCAAGGTTCACCGTTGCGGGGGTGGTGGAGGCATTGGTGAGGTGGATGACGCTGCTGCGGCCCACCGCGGTATTGGCGCCGCTGAGCCAGAGGTCGTTCGAGGGTGCCTGGCAGGCGGCCGCCGCCGATCCCTGCAGGTCTCCGTCGGTTGCCGTGTAGGCCATAAGGGCTGCGGCCGCAGGCTGCCGGTTGGCGAGGGCGTCAGCCGAGAGCACGCTGACGTCGTCCACGCCGTGCCCTTCGACGACCCCGGCCAGCACTCCGGAGGAGCCTGCCGGAGACGTCGCCGAGGCGGGCGCCTTGGCGATCCGCTGCAGCTCGGACCCCTTCAGCGCGGAGAGAGCGCTGCCGGGAAGACTGCCGCCCGCCGAACTGACCACCGCCGCGGACACGGCGCTCCTGGCCGTGGCGGATTCGGGGCTGAACTGCGGGTCGGTTCCCACCGGTGTTCCTTCAAGGAGCCTCGCCGGAGCAGGGCAGACGTCCTGGACGCTTCCGGCCGGCACAGCCGCCTCCGCCGCTTTGAAGGGCTGGGCGGCCACCGGCTGCGGCGCCAGGGTAGTCGCCGCTACAACGCCTCCTCCGGCGGCGAGGATGACCACGCCGGAGAGCACCCCGGCCACCATGCCGCGGCGGCCGGCAATGCGGGTGGCCCCACTGGACCGACCTCCGGAAGCGTTGCTGCCGGAAGCGTTGCCTCCAGTAGCCCTGGCTGCCGGTCCGCTGCCCCGCTTAGCCGGCGTCCCGCCGTCGTTCTCTTCCTCATGCATTCTGGTATTCCTTACGCAGGGAGCCTTCGTCCCTGGACAGGCCGGTATTGGGGCGCCGGGCCGGCATTGGCAGCGCCAGCAGGACTGTCAGGCCAATGACGGCGGCCTGCAGGATGCCGGACCAGAGCGCCCAGGGGCTTTCGTACCGGACGGTCACCTGCCCTGCCTGCGGAGGCAGTGTGAAGGCCTGGGACCAGCCGGAGGTGGTGGAGGTGAGTTTGCGGCCGTCGAGCCAGGCGGTCCAGCCGGGATCCGCCCGCTCGGCGAGCACCAGCAGCCGGCCCTCGGGACCCTTGGGCACCGAGGCCTGCACGCCGGTCAGATCCGAGGGAACCAGCCCGATCGTGGCGCCCTTGCTGTCCATGATCCGCACGCGGTGGGCGACGTCGGCGGGCTGCAGGACGGCGTCGTTCAGGGGTGTCACCCGCCACAGCCAGCCCGAGTCGGTAGGCCCGACGGCGGTCAGACCGGGAACCGCGTCCATCCGGCTGGCGGTCAGTTGCGCTGCCGTGTCTGCGGCGCGCAGGACGACGAAGCCGACGCCGAGCCGCTCCAGTTCGGGCCGCGGGTCGACGCCGCGGGCGGCCACCAGGGTGGCCACGCTGGTGCGCAGTGCCGCGGTGACCTCGTCGTCGTCGCGGACCGATTCCTGCCCGGGGTTGCCCAGGATGTCCCGGGCCGCCGCGATGGTTGAGAGGCCGTCCAGGGTGGTGCCGCCTCCGCGCATCAGCGTGGCACTGTACGTTCCGTCTTCGCCGGTGCTGATCAGCAGCGTCCGGGTCTGTTCCGGTCCCTCGCCGCGGTCCACCGCGGTGGCGGGCAGCATCCGCGTGCCCGTGGGGCCCACGAGCCTGGGAGCCCCGAGGTCTGCCGTGTCAGCGTTCGCCGCCGCGTCGGCCGGCTGCACCACATTCTGCACCGTCCAGGCCGCCAGCCCGGCCAGCGGTCCGGCGAGCAGGAGCACCAGCGCCAGCGCCGCGGCACCGCGGGCCACGGCGCCGGGCCGCACTCCCCCGCCACGGGCCGCGCTGTCCGGACCGGAATTGGCCAGCGTCAGAAGACCATCGCCGCCGATGATGGCCGCTCCGAGCAGCGCGAACACGGCTGCGGACACGGCCGGACCGGTGAATGGCACCACGAGCGCCTGCGGGCCGGCCCCGGTGGCGACGTGCGCCGCCAGCCACCCGCCGGCCAGGAAGACCAGTGCCGCGACCCAGAGGGCTCGGGCGATGCGGCCGCGGCGGTCCGCGTGGACCCGGAGCGGAACAAAGAGCGCGGCAACGGCCAGCGCCAGCAGCGGGGCACCGATCAGAAGGGCCAGCAGCAGCGCCCAGGGGACGGAGCCGGCGGAAAACAGCACCAGCCCGGCAAGACCGCCGGCGGGGTCAAAACTGAGTGGCTGTCCCAAGATCTGCTGCCATACCGGGGCGCCGTCGAAGGGCAACGGCAGCCCGGGGTCGGCCAGCAGTGCCCTGGGACGGTCGAGGGTGGACAGCGCAAACGGCACAAACAGCGCAGCGCTCGGCAGCAGCGCCCACCACAGAGTGCGTCCGCGCTTCCCCAGCAGCAGGCTCAGGACAATGATCACGACGGCGGCCGGCAGCAGGAGGGAGGGTGCGGCGGCGGTGATAACCGCCAGCGCCAGGCCGGCGGCTGCCGACGCCGTCCACGACGGCGTGCCATTGATTCCGGGCTTGGCCGGCGGCTGGTCCGCGGGGCTGCCGGCCGGTACAGCGGCGAAGCGGCCGCGGCCGATGGCGGAGCCGGTGGCCCGCAGCAGCGCAAGAACCAGCAGCGGCATCAGAAGGTGCGCCAGCAGGGCGCCGATGCGCCCCTGGTTGACAGCCACCTGCAGGGCGGGCGCCGCAGCCCAGACCAGGGCAGCCGCCAACCGGAAGCGGCGGTAGGAGGTCAGGGCACCGGAAGCGAACCAGGCAGTCAGGCCGGAGAGCGGCATGGCCAGCAGGAGCAGCCAGATCAGGGCGCCGTTGGCGTTGCCGCCGCCCAGCAGGCCAAGGATCCAGATAACGTAGCCGAAGGGGTCGCCGTGCCCCGGAAGCCCGGCGCCCAGTCCAATCCACCAGCTCGAGGCGTGGTGCCAGATGTCCTCCAGCCGGGCTGAGACCGGCAGGAGCGCCCCGCCGGCAGCGGCGTCGGCCTGGAAAAGCGCTGCAAGCCCGGCGAAGGACGCCCCGGTGGCGAGGATGACTGCGGCGACTGCACCGTTGCCCACCCAGCCCCGCTCGTTGGTGGACAGGGCTGCGAAGTCGTCAGTCGAGTCGCCGCTGGGCTGTTCCTCCAGCGGATCGTTGCTGTCCTCGGAGGCCCGCGCGTCGTCCGCGCCCAAGGCTTCCATGAGGGAGCGCCGGTGGCCCCACACTTCGCGCCGTTCGGTCTGCAGGGACTTGACCACGGACCGGCGGACGCGGCGGGTGCGGGCAGCGTTGCGCCGCCCTCGGGCAAGGGCGGCAGGCCTGGCGAGGGCCGCCGTGGTGGCCAGGAGCTGCGAAAAGCCGTACCCGGGATCCTTCACGGCGATGCTGAAGACCAGCCGGAGCAGGCTGCCGAGGAGGGCGCCGACAGCGTGCAGCGGCAGCGCCCACAGCGGGGCGTGCTTGAGCCGCAGGTGGACCTGTGCCCGGCGGGCGGCCGGGGCCGTGCCCAGGGCGTGCGGCCGGTGGGAGACGTGGAACATCCTGGCGCTGGGAACCACCACCACCCGGTGCCCGGCCAGCCGGTTCCGCCAGCAGAAGTCGACGTCGTCGCCCGTGCCGGGAAGTGCCGGGTCGAAGCCTTTGAGGTGCTCCCAGATGTCCCGCCGGACCAGCATGCCGGCGGAGTTGACGGCGAAGGTGTCCGAACGTCCGTCGTACTGGCCCTGGTCGAGTTCGTCCGCCTCGATCAGCGTGAGCCGCTCGGCCCAGCGGCTGGTGGAAAGCCCGACGTCGATCAGGCGCCGTTTGGCGTTCCAGTCCAGTTGCTTGCAGCCCGCGACCGTAACGGAGGGGGCGCGCTCCACGGCGTGCAGCAGTTCGGCCAGCGCTTCTGGGGCAGGTGCCGCATCATCATGCAGCAGCCAGATCCATTCGGACCGGTCTTGCGTGCCGTGCGGGTTCCAGGGGGCCAGGGAGGCCAGGCCGGCCCGCACGGCGGCGCCCATCCCTACCCTGCCGCCGTTGACGGTGATGACGTTGGCGTCGCCGACGGCGCGCTGCAGAAGGGCAGCCGACGTGTCCTGTGAGCCGGTATCCACCCCGATCACGGTGTCCGCCGGCCGGGTCTGTGAGGCCAGCGCTGAAAGCGTCCTGGGCAGATAATCACTGCCGTTGTGGGCTACCACAACGGCAGTGACGTGTACTTCCTGAAGAATTAGACTGCCCGCTTCCTCAGCCGTCGGCGCTCACGCTCGGAGAGGCCACCCCAAATCCCGAACCGTTCGTCATTCGCCAGTGCGTACTCCAGGCACTGCGACCGCACGCTGCACGCTGCGCAGACTTTCTTGGCGTCCCTCGTGGAACCGCCCTTTTCCGGGAAAAAGGCCTCCGGGTCCGTCTGCGCGCACAGGGCGTCGGTCTGCCACCCAAGTTCGCCCTCGTCGTCGAAATCCTGCCCCAGGGGCAACCCGATCCACACCGGCTGGGCCAGGGTGGAGGATGCCGGGTTCCGGATCTCCATGGGGGGATCAAGATCGTCCTCGTCCTGCTCAGGCTGACCAGCCAGCAGGGACTCGTTCTGGAAGGTGTCATGCTGTGCCAGGAAGGCCGTGGCCTGGTCCTGCAACGAGGCAGACGTGTCCTGGTTGTACCGCTCTGCGGCGTCCGGATCAGCCGGATCTACGTACCAGTCGCTGGGTACCCCCCGAGACCTGTACTTTGCTGTGGCCTGGCCGGCCATAACAGCATCATCATGCATACGCTCCGCTTGCCCCATGGCGTCCCCTCCTGAGTAGTGCGGCCCCCCGCCCGGCGATCAGTACACTACGTGGTGTTCCTGAGAGTTCGCCGCGGCTTTTCGATATCTAATTACACGCGTGTAAGTAGGGGGAGTCAAGCCGCGACGGAATAATAATCAATCCCCCGGGCGATCGGCAGGTGCGCCACGCCCGGGAATTATTTTTCAGCACCGCGCGGCGGCCGTCCGGAATTTGACAGCAACCTTAGTATCCAGCCCGGCGCGACCGCAATTCCGCCAATTCTTTCGCGTTCCGGGAGAGTAAGGCAAACAACGTTACAAACTGTTGTGCCGGAGATCACGCCGGAAGGCGTGGCAAGATGAAGCCATGAACATCCCGGCCACTGACCTCATGACGGCCCTGCGCTCGGGCCACTCCACCTCGCCGCGCCTGACCTGGTACGGCCCCGACGCGGAGCGGGTGGAACTCTCCGGGCGCGTGCTGGACAACTGGGTCGCGAAGACCAGCAACCTGCTCCAGGACGAACTCGACGCCGAACCGGGAATGCGGCTGCGGCTTGACCTTCCTGCGCACTGGAAATCCATCATCTGGGCCCTTGCCGCCTGGCAACTGGGCATGGAGGTGGTGCTCGGATCAGGTGAAGCGGACCTGCTCGCCACGTCCGAACCGGACGCGGCAGAGGACGGATTCGACGCCGTCGTTGCAGTTCCGCTGCCGGCCCTGGCAATGCGGTGGCCCGGCGACCTGCCCGCCGGAGTTCTCGACTACGCCGCGGAGGTCCGCTCACACGGCGACGTGTTCATGGCCCACAACGACCCCGATCCCGGAGCTCCTGCGGTCCGCAGCTCAGAGGGTGCGGCCGTCCGCCACGAAGCCCTCCTGGCGGAGTTTGCTGCCGGACACGAGCCGAGCGCGAGGCTCCTGGTGCGCGCGGCCGACGGCCTCGAGTCGGCGCTGGCCAACGCGCTTGGCGCGTGGAAAAGCGACGGTTCCGTGGTCCTGGTCCACGGCGACGTGGAGCTGACAGACAAGCTTCTCGCAGCGGAGCGCGTCCACGGCGACTGAGCCGCTGGCCGGGCATGGCCCCGGGGATGCGACTAGCTCGGCCGGACGGGCCGCTCGGGGTCCTCCACGTCCGGTTCCAGGACGCGCTCCGCCGGATGGGCGGAGTGGTGGTGGACCTCGATGATCTCGTGGTCGTGCGAGAACTCCGGCTCCTGGTCCAGTTCCTGGTTGAAGACGAGGAACCGGTACGCAAAGAAGCGGACGACCGTCGCAACCAGAATGCCCACCACGCCAGCGGCGAAGAGCATGTTCTTGTCCGTGACGCCCAGCGAATACTTCGCCAGGGCCGTAAACCCCGTGGAGATGCCGATGCCGATGCCGTTGATGAGGATGAACATCAGGAATTCACGCACCACGTTGGCCTGGCGGCGGTGCCGGAACGTCCACAGACGGTTGGCAATCCAGGAGAACACGGTGGCTACGGTGGCGCCCACAAAACGGGCCTTGGCCTCGCTGTCCGTCATGGGTCCGTGCATCAGGTAATAAGTCAGCCCGTTGTCAATGACAAATGCCACACCGCCCACGGCACCGAACTTCGCCACCTCGCGCCAGAAAAGCGAGGCGAGTCCCCGGATGCGCTCTGCAAGTGTGTTAATCATGACCCTCCGTGGCCGTCTGAATACTGGGGGCCGTTGGGCCAAGCTCCCATTTTAGCCCCGTTTCCCGGGAGTATCCTCGGAGCACCCCTGCCCTGGACGGCGCCATCCGCAGCCGACCCACTAAATTCGTGCGACTTGGGGAGCTTCACAGCCATTAAAGACGGCAACCGCGATCCTTTTCTGTAGGCTGGAAGATGTGACTTTTCCAGTAATCGGCGTGGTTGGCGGCGGCCAGCTTGCGCGCATGATGGCCCCCGCCGCCACCGCCTTGGGCTTTGAACTCCGTATTTTGGCCGAAGGCGAAGACGTATCCGCGGTCTCCGCGGTCCCCAACGCCCCCGTGGGCGACTACAAGGACCTCGCGGCCCTGATGGAATTCTCCAAGGGCCTGGACGTGATGACCTTTGATCACGAGCACGTCCCGGGTGACCACCTCTATGCCCTGATCGAGGCCGGCGTCAACGTCCAGCCCGGCCCTGACGCGCTGGTTAACGCCCAGGACAAGCTGGTCATGCGCGCCGCCATCGACCGCCTGGAACTGCCCAACCCGGAGTGGGCCGCGGTGGACGACGTCGCCGGCCTCATCAGCTTCGGGGACCGGATCGGCTGGCCCGTGGTGCTGAAGACCCCGCGCGGCGGCTATGACGGAAAGGGCGTGCGCATCGTCGGCTCCCCCGAGGAAGCCGCGGAGACCGCCGACTGGTTCGAATCCATGAGCCCGCTCCTCGCCGAGGCCAAGGTCGACTTCAGCCGTGAGCTCTCGGCACTCGTGGCCCGCACTCCGGACGGGGCGTCCCGCGCCTGGCCGGTGGTCCACACCATCCAGGTGGACGGCGTCTGCGACGAAGTGATCGCGCCGGCACAGAACATCTCCCTGGAGGTGGCTGCCGCCGCCGAGGAGGCTGCCCTCCGGATCGCGAACGAACTCGGCGTCACCGGCGTCATGGCCGTGGAGATGTTCGAGACGCCGGGCACCGGCGCCGGCTTCCTGATCAACGAACTGGCGATGCGCCCCCACAACACCGGGCACTGGACGCAGGATGGCTCCGTCACCAGCCAGTTCGAGCAGCACCTGCGGGCGGTCCTGAACCTGCCGCTCGGCGCCACGGACGTCCTGGGCCAGGTTGCCGTGATGAAGAACTTCCTGGGCGGCGACAACCAGGATCTTTTCTCCGCCTTCCCGGCCGCACTGGCCACAGAACCGGCCGCCAAGGTCCACTGCTACGGCAAGTCCGTGCGTCCCGGCCGCAAAATCGGCCACGTCAACCTGGTGGGCGCGTCCGCTGCGGACGTCGACTCCCTCCGCCAGCGCGCCACCGCTGTGGCAAACATCATCCGCGACGGCCGGCTGCCGGCCGCGGCAACAGGCACCACCGAGGAGACCCCATGAGCCCCGAATCCGCTGCAGCCCCGGAAACCGGTGCCCCCTCCCCCCTCGTAGGCCTCGTCATGGGCTCGGACTCGGACTGGCCCGTCATGGAGGCGGCGGCCGACGCCCTGGCCGAGTTCGGCATTCCGTTCGAGGCGGATGTTGTCTCGGCCCACCGCATGCCCACCGAAATGATCCGCTACGGACAGACCGCCCACGAGCGCGGCCTCCGTGTCATCATTGCCGGCGCCGGCGGTGCCGCGCACCTTCCGGGCATGCTGGCGTCGGTCACTCCCCTGCCCGTGATCGGTGTGCCGGTCCCGCTCAAGACCCTGGACGGCATGGATTCCCTGCTCTCCATCGTGCAGATGCCCGCCGGGGTCCCGGTGGCCACGGTTTCCATCGCCGGGGCGCGGAACGCAGGCCTGCTCGCCGTCCGCATGCTGGCCTCGGGCACCGACGAGCTCGCTGCCCGTCTCCGCACGGAACTCCTGGACTTCGCCCAGGAACTCAACGACGTGGCGAGCCGGAAGGGCGCCAACCTCCGCCAGAAAGTCAACGAAGTCTTCTCCGACTCAAACGTGGCTCTCCGGAGCAGCCGATAGGGATCTGCCATGTCCAACACCGAACTGCCGTCCATGGGCCCACTGTCGGATCCCGTCCGCAACCCGTCGAGCGCTGCTGAACCTGTCCGGACCAAGCGCGCGTTCCTGCTGATCGTGCTCACGCTGCTGGTGCCCGGGAGCGCCCAGATCGTGGCCGGGGACCGCAAGCTTGGCCGGATCGCCCTGCGCGTCACACTCAGCGCCTGGCTGCTCGTGGTCCTTGCCCTGGTACTGCTGTTCACCAACCGGACCCTGCTGATCAACATCATCACCAATCCGGTTGCCTCGCTGCTCATCGTCCTGGTCCTTGCCGCGCTGGCAGTGGGTTGGCTGGTGCTGTTCGTCAACACCCTGCGTCTCATCCGGCCGGTGCTGCTACCCACCAGGATGCGGCCCGCCGTCGTCATTGCGCTTGTCCTCGCCATGGTGGTGAGCAGCGGATCGCTGGGCTACGCGGCGTACCTGCTCAACGTCAGCCGGAATGCGATCGGCAGCATCTTCAACGCCAACGGCCCGGCCATCGACCCGGTGGACGGCCGCTACAACTTCCTCATGATGGGCGGCGACGCCGGTGCGGACCGGACCGGCCGCCGCCCGGACAGCCTGTCCGTGCTCAGCGTTGACGCCAAATCCGGCCAGACGGCCATCATCTCCGTGCCGCGTAACCTGCAGAACGCCCAGTTCAGCGAGGGTTCGCCGATGCGGAAGGTCTATCCGGACGGCTACAACTGCGGCGACGAGTGCCTCATCAACGCCATCAACACCGAGGTCACGAACAAGCACAAGGACCTCTACCCCGGCGTTGCCGACCCAGGTGCGCAGGCAACCCTGGAAGCAGTCTCGGGCACGCTCGGGATCAAGGTGCAGGCGTATGTGCTGGTGGACATGGACGGCTTCGCGAAGCTCATTGACGCGATGGGCGGCATCCGGATCAAGGCCGGCGGCTGGGTGCCCATCAGCGGCGACATGATCGACGAGGCCAACGGCATCCACGGCATGCCCCTGGGCTGGATTCCGGCCGGCGACCAGAAGCTGGACGGCTACCACGCCCTCTGGTACGGCCGGTCCCGGGAGTTCGTGGACGACTACGCCCGGATCCAGCGGCAGCAGTGCGTGCAGCAGGCCATGCTCAAACAGCTGGACCCGGCAACACTGCTGTCGAAATTCGAGGACATCGCCAACGCCGGCACCAAGGTGGTGGAGTCCAACATCTCCTCCAGCCAGCTCGGCAGCTTCGTGGACCTGGCCATGAAGGCCAAGGGCCAGGACGTCAAGAGGCTCACCATCGGTCCGCCGGATTTTGCGGCGTCCTTCTCCACGGTGCCCGACTTCGACCAGATCCATGACCGGGTCAGGAAACTGCTCGCTTCCGCCAGCTCCGAATCGTCGCCGGCCGCCGCCCCTGAGGGCACGGCGACCGAAGACACGCTGCTGCAGCCGCGTTCCGTGCCCGGCAGCGGGCTCTCCGCCGCAGGTGCCGGAGGTCCCCTGGCCGGACTTCCGGCCACCACCCCCTCACCGGCACCATCGTCGTCGTCGGACTTCACCCCGGTGACCACCACCCCTGAGGGGGAACCGATCACGGAAGCGATGCTGAACCAGTTCAAGCGCGAAGGCAACGAACAGGCCATCCGCGACCTTGTGGCCACGAACGGCCAGTGCGCACCGCTTTGAGCATTTACACCAAAAGAGGGGGACACGAGGCGTGTACCAGATAGATAATGTCCTGCGCCGGTATGCATGGGGATCGACGACGGCGATCGCCGGCCTGCTCGGGCGGCCGGCGTCCGGCGGTCCGGAAGCCGAGCTGTGGATCGGGGCCCATCCGGACTCGCCGTCGGTGGCCATCCGGAGGGACGGCACGACGACGCCGCTGGACGCACTGATCGGTGAGGACCCGGAACATTTCCTGGGCGCGGCTTCGGTGGCCGAGTTCGGTCCGCGGCTGCCGTTCCTGGCTAAGCTCCTCGCCGCGGCAAAGCCGCTGTCGCTGCAGGTGCACCCGAGCCTTGAGCAGGCCAGGGCCGGTTACGCCCGCGAAAACGCCGCCGGCATTGCGGCCGACGCGGCAAACCGAAATTACCGGGACGACAACCACAAGCCGGAAATGATTTTCGCTTTGACCCCGTTCGAGTCGCTGTGCGGTTTCCGTGCACCGGAGAGGTCCCGCGACATCTTCCTCCACCTGGCAGGCTGCCTTGAGCTTCCCGGGAACGGCGTGCCGCAGGTTCTGAAGGACGTCATCGAGGACCTCTCGCAGCCCGAGGAGGAGAAGGCGCTGAGGTCGGCGTTCGAACGGCTGATCGCAGGCGGCGAGGCAGTCAGCGAAGCGACGGCCCGGGTGGTCGACGTGCTGGCCTCCGGCGCACCCATGGCTCCCTACCAGCTGGAACTGTCCACGGTACTGAGCCTCAACAGCGAATACCCCGGAGATCCCGGCGTGCTGATCTCCCTGCTGCTCAACCGGCTGTCCCTGCAACCCGGCGAGGCCGCCTACCTTCCGGCCGGCAAAGTCCACGCCTACCTGCACGGCCTCGGCGTCGAGGTGATGGCGTCCTCGGACAACGTGCTCCGCGGCGGACTGACACCCAAGTTCATCGACATTCCCGAACTGCTGGACACCATCGTCTTCGAGTCGGTGGGCTTCCCCATGCTCCGGCCGGAGACCTCCGAATTCGGACAGGAACTGTACTTCCCGCCCTTCCGCGAGTTCCAGCTTCAGCGCATCGAACTGAAGCCGGACGGCGAGCCTGTTCCGCTGGCGCAGTCGGGCGCCGCGGTGGTCATTGTGGTGGCCGGTTCCGTGATCCTTGACTCCCCGAAGGGCGACCTGCAGCTGGAGCACGGCACAAGTGCCTTCCTGCCGGCTGCCGAAGCGCCCGTGAACGTCCATCCCGTGGCCGGGGCGTCGGAGAATGCCGTGGCGTTCGCCGTGACCACCTCGACAAAGGCCTGACCCGCTGTGGAGTATTTCCTGCAAACGAAAGCCTGGGAGGACTTCCAGAAGTCGCTGGGCCGCCACGTGCACCGGCAATCCGGTCCCGGCTGGAGCTTCCTGGCCATCGAGGAGAAGAACCCCGCGGGCAAGGTCCTGTATGCGCCCTACGGTCCTGTCGCCGAGTCGGTTGAGGCCTTCGACGCCGCGCTGGCAGCCCTCCGCGGGCTGGCCAGGTCCTGCGGTGCCGTGTTTATCCGGATCGAACCGGTGGGCCTCGATCCTGAGAGTGGGCCCGGGATCCTGCGGAACCGTGGGCTGCAGCCGGCCCCGGTGAACCAGCAGCCCGAACTCAGCTGGATCGTGGACCTGGACCGGGATTTCAAGGAAGTCCTGGCGGAGATGAAGCCGGTCAACCGCAACCTGTACCGGAACATCCATAAAAAGGGCGTCACGTTCCGCACCACCCAGGATCCCGACGACATCCGGGTGCTCCTGAACTTCCTGCACATGACGGCACGGCGGAACGGCTTCAAACCGCAAAGCGACGAGTACCTGACGCAGGTGGCCCAGTCCCTCATGCCGGCGGGCGCAGCAACCCTGTTCATCGCCGATCTGCACGGCGGCCCGGTGGCGGCAGCGCTGGCCTACGATTCGGCCGACACCCGGACCTACGCCCACGCGGCCATGGATGACACGCACCGCAAGCTCAGCGCGGGCATTCCTCTCCTGGTGACGCTCATGGCCGATGCCCGGGAGAAGGGCCTGAAGCACGTGGACCTGTGGGGCGTGGCCCCGGCCGACCAGCCCGACCACAAGTGGGCAGGGTTCACCGCATTCAAGAAGTCGTTCGGCGGGCGTGAAATCGCCTACCCGGGCACGTGGGACCTGCCCGTCAACCGCCCCCGGTACGCGGCCTACCAGATGGCCCGCAGCCTCCGAGACGGCATCAAGGCCCTCATCAAGCGCCTCACCCCCTGAGCGCGAACGAACACTTAAGCCCCACCCCCTGAGCGCGAACGAACACTTAAGCCCCGCCCGCCGGAGATTCCCGGGCCCCAAGTGTACGTTCGCGCTCCATGCGGGGATTGCACCTGTGGATAACGTTCAACGTGCCCTTGGGCCGGTGCAAACTGAAGCATGGGTCTCTCGCCGCTTCCGTCTGACTTGCTCGGAGGATCATTCACTTCATCCGACGCCGCTGCGTCCGGGGTGTCCCGGCGGCGCCAACGCAAACCTGACGTAGCCATTCCCTCACGCGGGATCCGCGTTCCACTGCAGGGGGATGCGACAACTCCGGCGAATTTGCGCGCCTACACTGCGCTCGATGACTCGTCAACTCTCACCCATCACTCCGGCGCCCGCATCTGGGAGTTTGGTCTTCCTGGCTGGATGCAGGAGGACTGGAGGATACATGTTGCGCGTGACCGAAACGGAAGTCAGCCGCGGCGGCGAAACGTGGTCGGTCACCGGATGACGTTCAAACCCGGCGAGGTAGTCACGCACGCCGGCGTCCGGGTTACCTCGGCTGCCAGGACGTGGCTCGATCTCGCCGGCCTTCTCAGTGTTGACGAGCTAATCGCCGCAGGAGACTCGGCGGTAGTTGCCCACGGGCCTGAATTTCCGAAGCCAAGGACCCCGCTGGCCACGATCGATGACCTGCGGCGAATGGTTGCCTCGCATCCTGGCATGCGCGGAATGAAAACCGCACGCTTGGCGCTCCCCGAGATCCGCGTCGGATCGGATTCGCCGCAGGAAACCAGGATGCGGCTGATTCTGGCCCGCACGAAGCTTGGAGAACCGGTCCTGAACTATGTCATCCACAACAGCTGGGGGCAGGCAGCGGTATGGCCGGACGCCGCCTATCCGGAACACCGGCTGGCGCTGCAATACGATGGCGGGCACCATTCGTTTCCGGACCAGGCTGCGCGCGACAGGAGGCGGAAGGAGACCACCGAACGCCTCGGCTGGACGGAACTGAGGATCTTCAAAGATGACCTCGACGGCGATAAGCCGTTTGTCCTCGAAAAAATCAGGGCAACGATTCTGGGTCAGCAGCGTCGCCGGGCGTCGGGAACCTGAACGTCGGCTGACTCGCAAGCAATCGCGAATGAACACACTTGAGCCCCGGATCCGTGACGGATTCGGGGCTCAAGTGTTCGTTCGCGCTGGAGGAAAGCGGAGGGCTAGCTCTTGCGGGCGTAGCCTTCCCACTTGCTGGCCTGGTGCTCGCCGTCCACGAAGCGGATGGTGCCGGACTTGGAGCGCATGACGATCGACTGCGTCAGGACCTTTTCCTTGTTGTACCGGACGCCGCGGAGCAGGTCGCCGTCGGTGATGCCGGTGGCGGCAAAGTAGCAGTTGTCGCTGGTGACGAGGTCGTTGGTGGACAGGACCCGCTCGAGGTCGTGGCCGGCGTCGATCGCCTTCTGCTTCTCGTCGTCGCTGGTGGGCCACAGCCGGCCCTGGATCACGCCGCCCAGGGACTTGATGGCGCAGGCGGCCACGATGCCTTCCGGGGTTCCGCCAATACCCATCAGGGCGTCCACGCCGGTGCCCGAACGGGCAGCCGCGATGGCTCCGGCGACGTCGCCGTCCATGATGAACTTGGTGCGCGCGCCGGCTTCGCGGATCTCCTCGACCAGCGGGCGGTGGCGGTCACGGTCCAGAATCATGACGTTGAGCTGGTTGACCTTCACGCCCTTGGCCTTGGCGATCAGGTGCAGGTTCTGCTTGACGGGCAACCGCAGGTCAACCATGTCGGCGGCCTCAGGACCGGTGACCAGCTTCTCCATGTAGAACACGGCGGAGGGGTCGAACATGGAGCCGCGCTCGGCGACGGCGAGGACGGCGAGGGCGTTGTTGATGCCCAGTGCGGTCAGGCGGGTACCGTCGATGGGGTCCACGGCGACGTCGCACTCAGGACCGGTGCCGTCACCAACCTGTTCGCCGTTGAACAGCATCGGGGCCTCGTCCTTTTCGCCTTCACCGATGACCACGACGCCGTTGAAGTGGACGGTCTGAAGGAACGAACGCATCGCGTCGACGGCGGCGCCGTCGGCCTTGTTCTTGTCGCCGAAGCCAACCCAGTGGCCACCGGCGATCGCCGCGGCCTCGGTGACGCGGACAAGTTCAAGAGCGAGGTTGCGGTCCGGCTCGTCAATGCCGACGGCGAGCGACGGGGAAAGCGTTGAGTACTTCTGGGTAATGGACGCTGGTGACACGTGAACCTCTTCTTCGAGTGGCGATCATTGAACCCGCGAGGCCTGAGTCGACCATCGCGGTGATTCCTCTGTAACTGATCATAGTCGCCGCCGCAGGGCCCCGGGGGGCGGATTACCCCGGCCCGTAACGGACGGCGGGCCTCACCGCCGCCGGCTTCGAATGTGAGTTCGGACCCCGCATGCGCGACTATAGAAGAGTGAGTGATATGCAGGACCAGTCCGCCCCCTCGAGCCGCGTGCAGGCTCCCGCCCCCTCCCCCTCCTCGGCGGGCCAGCCCGTCAGGCCCGTAATCCCCGCGGCTGCCGCCAAACGGGCCAATGCCTCGGTGATCGGCATGATCATCGCCCTGCTGGTCAGCGTCGCGGCGTTCCTGCCGATCGTCCTGATGAATCCGTCCCCGAAGTCGGACGGCTTCCGGCCCAACATTGACGTCAGCGCCGTAGCCGGGAACGCCGCAGGTGTGGCGGGATTCACACCGGTGGCCCCCGCGCCGGGCGACACATTCCATCCGAACTACGCCCGCTGGGCCGCGGCCTCGGGCACGGGCGTCGCGGCCTGGGAGGTGGGGTACGTGACCCCGAAGGAAAAATTCATCGGCCTGACGCAGACCAGCAAGGCCAATCCCACCTGGCTCCTGCAGCAGACAAAGAACGCCCCCGTCACCGGCACGCGCAACGCCGGCGGCAAGGAGTGGGAACTGCACGACACGGGCAAGGGCGAGAAGAGTATGGTGCTCGCCTACCGCGGCACCACCGTGGTCCTGGCGGGCGACGCCAATCTGGAGGAATTTGCGGTCCTGGCAGCCGCCGTCGTCAAATCCCTGGAAAGTAACCCTGCTGTCATTGTTTCCCCCTCGGCGGGCCCCACACCGTAAGGTGGGGCCGTGACGACATACCTGACTCCTGCCCTGGCCTGGCGCCGTCTGCGCGAAGGCAACGAACGCTTCGTAACCGGCGAATCCTCGCACCCGAACCAGGATGCCTCGCGGCGCTCCTCGCTCGTGGAGAACCAGCATCCTTTCGCAGTGATCTTCGGCTGCTCGGACTCACGGCTCGCCGCTGAAATCATCTTCGACGTCGGACTCGGCGACGTTTTCGTCGTCCGGACCGCCGGCCAGGTCATCGACGACGCCGTCCTCGGCTCGCTCGAGTACAGCATCGGCGTGCTGGGCGTCCCGCTGATCGTGGTGCTCGGCCACGACAGCTGCGGAGCGGTCAGCGCCACGAAGGCCGCCGTCGAAACCGGCCAGATGCCGGTCGGCTTCATCCGCGACCTCGTGGAGCGCATCACGCCGTCGGTCCTCACCTCCCTGCGGAACGAGCAGACCGAGGTCAACGACATGGTGGTGGAGCACGTCAAACAGACCTCACAGCGCCTGGTGGACAGCTCGCGTGTGATTTCGGACGCAATCGAGTCCGGCCGGGCCGCGGTCATCGGGCTCTCCTACAGCCTCGGCGAGGGCCACGCGGAGCTTGTTTCCGGAATCGGCAACCTCTAAAAACCTTCCGAAAGCGCCCGGGCGGGCCGCCTGTAGCAAGCCGTTCACGGTTTTCGATGCGGCGCCCGGGCGTCCTAAGCTAGCCCCATGACTTCCACTGAAGAGTTCCGCATTGAACATGACACGATGGGCGAAGTCCGCGTCCCCGTGAACGCCCTGTACCGCGCGCAGACGCAACGTGCAGTCGAGAACTTCCCGATCTCCGGAAAAACCCTGGAACGTGCTCACATCGAGGCGCTGGCCCGGGTCAAGAAGGCCGCTGCCCAGGCCAACGCTGAACTGGGTGTGCTCGACGGCGAGCTGGCCAAGGCGATCGCGGACGCTGCCGACGAGGTGGCGGCGGGCAAGTACGACGGCGACTTCCCCATCGACGTTTTCCAGACCGGCTCCGGCACGTCCTCGAACATGAACACCAACGAGGTCCTCGCCGAACTGGCTTCGCGCGCCCTCAAGGCTGCCGGCAGCGACAAGGTGGTCCACCCCAACGACCACGTTAACGCCTCCCAGTCCTCCAACGACGTGTTCCCCACCTCCGTCCACGTAGCGGCCACCTCGGCCCTGATCAACGACCTCATTCCGGCCCTCGGCTACCTGGCCGAATCGCTGGAGCGCAAGGCCGTTGAGTTCAAGGACGTCGTCAAGTCCGGCCGCACGCACCTCATGGACGCCACCCCGGTCACCCTGGGCCAGGAATTCGGCGGTTACGCCGCGCAGGTCCGCTACGGCATCGAGCGCATCAACGCTTCCCTCCCCCGCGTGGCTGAAGTTCCGCTCGGCGGCACCGCCGTGGGCACCGGCATCAACACCCCGGCCGGCTTCCCGGAGCGCGTCATCGAACTGCTCGCCACGGACACCGGCCTGCCGCTGACCGAGGCCCGCGACCACTTCGAGGCACAGGCCAACCGCGACGGCCTCATCGAAGCCTCCAGCCAGCTGCGCAACATCGCGATCTCCTTCATGAAGATCAACAACGACCTGCGCTGGATGGGCTCCGGCCCCAACACCGGCCTCGGCGAAATCGCCATCCCGGACCTGCAGCCGGGCTCCTCGATCATGCCCGGCAAGGTCAACCCGGTCATCTGCGAGGCGTCCATCATGGTCTGCGCCCAGGTCATCGGCAACGACACCGCCATCGCCTGGTCCGGCACCAACGGCGCCTTCGAGCTGAACGTCGGCATCCCGGTCATGGCCGCCAACCTGCTCGAGTCCGTGCGCCTGCTGGCCAACACCAGCCGCGTCATGGCCGACAAGATGATCGACGGCATCACCGCCAACGTCGAGCGCGCCCGCTTCCTCGCCGAGGCCTCGCCGTCCATCGTCACCCCGCTGAACAAGTACATCGGCTACGAAAACGCCGCCAAGATCGCCAAGACCGCCGTAGCCGAGGGCCTCACAGTCCGCCAGGCAACCGAGAAGCTCGGCTTCGTCGGTGAAGGCGAAGGCAAGGTTTCCGAAGCCGATCTCGACAAGGCACTGGACGTCACCACCATGACGGCCCCGGCCCACAAGGCATAACTTCCAAAAAGTACGACGGCGGTCGCTCACCTTCTGCGCGAAGGCGGGCGGCCGTCGTCGTTCTTTTCGTTCCGCTCCCCTTGGAGTTTTTGTCCAGATATCGCGAGTTGGGGGCACTCCAACTTGCGATATGTGGACAAAAACTCAGCACCTAAAGTTGCACTAATTACGACTGAGTGCAAAACTTTACTTTGTGAATGAAAGTGCAAGTACTGGCGGCGGGCTGCGCGAGCGCAAGCGCGCCGCTACACGCGCGGCGATTACCGCCGTCGCCCGTTCCCTGACCTCCGAGCGCGGCCTTAGCGGCTACACAGTGGAGGACGTCTGCGAACAGGCAGGCATCTCCCGGCGGACCTTCTTCAACTACTTCCCCACCAAGGAAGACGCCATCCTGGGGCACGTGGACGACGAGCTGCCCGAGGACGTTTTCGACGAGTTCCTCCGGGGCGGACAGGGTTCCCCGCAGGGCGAGATCTCGGCGAGCCTGCTCCAGGAGCTCCTCCAGCTGTCGCTCAGCATGTCCGAGCGGATGAGCAGCTCGGAGGAGGAAACCCGCCAGCTGATCGGGGTCATCAAGAAGGAACCGCAGCTGATGCTCAAGATCATCGGTGCCACGGAGGAGCGGGAAGCCCATTTCGCCCAGCTCCTCGCCAAGCGGGAAGGCCTTCCGGCCAGCCACCCTGTGGTGCGGATGGCCGTGGTGGTGATGGGCAACATCGCCCGGCACACCAGCCTCGCCTACTTCTCCGAGGGCAACGCCCGCACGTACCGTGACCTGCTGCTCGAAAACTTCGAAGCCGCCAGGTTCCTGCTTTCCCAGCCGTATTCCCGCCCCGTTTCCCCCGCCCACACTGAAGCCCCCTCCGCAGAAGGACAGCCATGAGCACCGCCGTCAGTTCCAAACCCGCAGCCGGACCGCTGCTGCTGACCCAGAAACGCATCTGGATCATCTTCTCCGCGCTGATCGCCGGCATGCTGCTCTCCAGCCTCGACCAGACCATCGTGTCCACGGCCATGCCCACCATCGTCGGCAAGCTCGGCGGCGTCGAGCACCAGGCCTGGATCACCACGGCGTACCTGCTCGCCACCACCATCGTCATGCCGGTCTACGGCAAGTTCGGCGACATCCTGGGCCGCCGGAACCTGTTCCTCGTGGCCATCGCACTGTTCACACTTGCCTCGGTGGGCTGCGCCTTCGCCACGGACTTCTGGGGTTTCGTCATCTTCCGTGCCATCCAGGGCCTGGGCGGCGGCGGACTGATGATCCTCTCGCAGGCCATCATCGCGGACATCGTTCCCGCCAAGGAGCGCGGCAAGTACATGGGCCCGCTCGGCGCCATCTTCGGCCTCTCCGCCGTGGCCGGACCGCTGCTGGGCGGGTTCTTCGTTGACCACCTCACCTGGGAGTGGGCTTTCTACATCAACATCCCCGTCGGCATCGCCGCCTTCACCATCGCCTGGTTCACCCTGACGCTTCCCAACAAGAAGGCCGAAAAGCGGATCGACATCCTCGGCGTCCTGTTCCTCTCCGTCGCCACCACCTGCCTGATCTTCTTCACGGACTTCGGGGGCAAGAAGGACGAAGGCTGGGACTCGCCCGTCACCTGGGCCTTCGGGGCCGGCCTGATCCTGGCCGCCGCGGCCTTCGTCATGGTGGAGCGCCGCGCCGAGGACCCCATCATCCCGCTGAGCCTGTTCCGGAACCGGATCTTCGTGAACTCCACCGCCATCGGCTTCACCCTGGGCCTGGGCATGTTCGCCGCCATCGCCTTTGTGCCCACCTTCCTGCAGATGTCGTCGGGCACCTCCGCCGCCGAGTCCGGGCTCCTCATGCTCCCGATGATGGCCGGCCTGATGGGAACATCGATCTACTCCGGTATCCGCATTTCCAAGACCGGCAAGTACAAGATGTTCCCGGTCCTCGGCGCCAGCCTGACCATCGCCGCGATGCTGTGGTTCACCACACTGTCGGCCGAGACGCCCATCTGGGTCATCTGCGTCCAGCTGTTCCTTTTCGGTTCCGGCCTCGGCCTGATCATGCAGGTCATCGTCCTCGTGGTGCAGAATTCCGTTCCGGCGGACCAGATCGGCACCGCCACCAGCACCAACAATTACTTCCGCGAAGTGGGGGCTGCGCTGGGCGTGGCGGTGTTCGGCTCCATCTTCACCAACCGGCTGGCGGAGTCCCTGACCAACGCGTTCACGGGCGCCGGGGCATCGGCCGGCCAGGCATCCCAGTCCACCAGGACGCTGGATCCGCAGACACTCGGCCAGCTTCCGGAGCAGCTCCGCGACGCGATCGTCAACGCCTACGCTGATTCCTTGGCACCGGTGTTCTGGTACCTCGTCCCGTTCATCGCCGTCGCACTGCTTCTGGCCATCACCCTGAAGCAGATCCCGCTCTCGGACACCGCAGGCATGGTGGCCCGCGGCGAGGCCGTGGGCGGCGAGGAGGCGGAGCTTCTCGAAGCCGCCCTGCGCGGGGCCGTCCTTGGTGACCCGGCTGTTGGTGACCCGGGGTTGCGTGACGCTGACGGTGTAAAGGACGACGACGGCGAGCTGGCCGGCCAGCGCCGCTGACCTGCCGCTGGACACACAGCGCGAACTGGCAGCTGATGCCCTCAAATCCGGGATTTGAGGTCATCAGCTGCCAGTTCGGGCTTGCTGGTGGGGCTGAAGTGTCCGTTCGGGCTCCGCCCCAGCCCGGGTGTCGTGCCAGGAGTGAGATCCGTAACGTGCCGTAGGCTCCCAGCTTGCCTCGACGTGGGCACCGGGTAGTCTGATGTCCACCATGTTCACGCTGACTATCAATCAAACAGACAGCCGGCGCGACGGCGACCGGGTCCCGCATCTCCTCAAGGACCTACGACATATCCCGGCGCGACTGGACTTTGACCGCTCCGTCGAGGACGAGGTGCAGGGCATCGTGGATTGCCCGCACCAGGCGGTGGATGCGGCCCTGATCGCGCTCCGCTGCGGAAGCTGGTACGTGGGGATCGGCGTAGGCCCGGTGAACGAGCCGCTGCCCAACCAGATCAAGGACGCCAGCGGGCACGGCCTCATCTACGCCCGCCGTGCCGTGGACCGCCTCCGCAACAGCAAAGAGCGCATCCCTGTGGCCGTGGAGGGTCCCCTGGCGGACGTGGCTGCCGAGTCCGAGTCAGTGCTCCGCCTGCTGGGCTACATCGTCAGGGACAGGAGCGAGGCCGAGTGGCGCGTGCTTGACCTGATGACCCCCGGGGTGCGAGGCCAGCAGAAAACCGTTGCCGCCGAGCTCGGCATCACCTCGCAGGCCGTCAGCAAGGCTGTGGCGAGGTCGCAGTGGAACGAGGAGCACGCAGCCCGGCCGGCGGCGGCCAGGCTGCTCGCGCTGATTCTCGACGTGCGTTAGGGCGCCTCTTAAACTGGGGCGCCCGCTACAGGAGGCCGCGGAGCACGTGGGCGGCGCCGTCGTCGTATACCGACTTGGTGACCTCGTCCGCGGCGGCCACCACTTCCTCCGGAGCCTGTCCCATGGCCACGCCGCGGCCCGCCCAGCCGAGCATCTCGATGTCGTTGCGGCCGTCGCCGATGGCAACCGTGGCGGCGGGATCAACACCGAGGAGGCCGCGGAGGTTCTCCAGGGCGCTGGCCTTGGTGACGCCGGCCGCGGCGATGTCCAGCCATGCGGTCCAGCCGACCGAATAGGTCACCCCGGCAAGGCCGATGTGCCCGATGGCCTCGTTGAACTCCTCGGGCGTGTTCTCCGCGCTGAAGACGACAACACGGACGGCCGTGGCCTCGAGCATGGTCTGGAAATCCACACCGATGGCCTCGACGCCGAAGCTCGCGTCCTGGAAGCGCTCGGTGGAGAGGAAGTTGCCGTCCTCGTCCTCCAGCGCGTATTTGGCTGCCGGCAGGCGCTTACGGAGGGCGCGGAGCGCGGGACCGGGATCGAAGGTGGCCTTGTGGATGATGTCGTAGCCGTTGGGCAGGCCCGGGTCGAGGCGAAGTGTCACGCCGCCGTTGCAGCAGACCGCGTAGCCGCGGTCCAGGCCGATCTGTTCGATGATGGGGAGCGTGGCGTTGAGCGAACGTCCGGTGGCGATCAGGACCTCGTGCCCGGCTGCCACCACGGCCTGTGCGGCGTCGCGGACCGGAGCGGACATGTGGCCGTCGTGGTCCACGAGGGTGCCGTCCACGTCCAGGGCGATCATGAGCTTCTGTTGTGCGTCTCGCCGGTCTTCGATGCCGGCGGCTGAGGATTCAGTCAGTGTAGTCATGCTTCCTAGTAGAGCAGACGCCCCTGACACCCACTAGGACGCAGAGCACAGCAGGGCGTGAACAGCGGGTAAATACTCACAGGTTGTCCCCGGTGTGAGTATTTACCCGCTGTGCAGAATCCGCTTAGAGAACGGGAAGAACCTGGAGCCCGCCGAGGTACTTCTGCAGGGCCGCGGGCACGTTGACCGAGCCGTCAGCGTTCTGGTGGTGCTCCAGCAGGGCCACGATCCAGCGCGTGGTTGCCAGCGTGCCGTTGAGCGTGGCCACAGCACGGGTGCCCTTGGGGCTGCCGTCCTCGGTGAACACACGCTCACGGATGTTCAGGCGGCGGGCCTGGAAGGTGGTGCAGTTGGACGTCGAGGTCAGCTCGCGGTAAGCACCCTGCGTGGGGACCCAGGCTTCGCAGTCGAACTTGCGGGCCGCGGACATGCCGAGGTCGCCCGCGGCGGTGTCGATCACGCGGTACGGAAGCTCGCACTTGGCCAGCATCTGCTCTTCCCAGGCCAGCAGGCGCTCATGTTCGGCCGCGGCCTCTTCCACCGTGGTGTAGATGAACATTTCCACCTTGTTGAACTGGTGGACCCGGATAATCCCGCGGGTGTCCTTGCCGTGCGAGCCGGCCTCGCGGCGGTAGCAGGAGCTCTGGCCGGCAAAACGGATGGGGCCGGCGGAGAGGTCCAGGATCTCGTCCGCGTGGTACCCGGCAAGCGGCACCTCCGAGGTGCCCACAAGGTAAAGGTCGTCCTCGGCGAGTCGGTAGATTTCGGCGTCGTGCTTTACATCAAACCCGGTGCCCTGCATGGTCTCCGGACGGACCAGCGTGGGGGTGATCATGGGGATGAAGCCGGCCTCGATGGCCTGCTCCATAGCCATCTGCAGCAGGGCCATTTCCAGCCGGGCACCCACGCCGCGGAGGAAATAGAAGCGCGCACCGGAGACCTTGGCCCCACGCTCCATGTCGATCGCGCCGATCAGCTCGCCGATTTCGAGGTGGTCCCGCGGTTCGAAGCCGGGGAATTCACGCGGCGCGCCCACGGTCTTGAGCACGACATAGTCGTCCTCGCCGCCTGCCGGCACGCCATCTTCAATGAGGTTGGGGATGGTGCGCAGCAGTTCTTCCTGCTTTGCCTGGGCGGCGTCGGCCTCCGCCGAGGCGGCCTTCACCGCACCCGCCAGTTCGCGGACCTCGGCGAGCAGCGCCTGCTTTTCCTCGCCCTTGGCCTGGGCCACCTTCTTGCCGAACACGTTCTGTTCGGCGCGGAGGTTTTCAAAGCCGATCAGCGCCGCACGGCGGGCAGCGTCGGCGTCGATGATCGCGTCCACCAGGGTTTCGTCCGCACCGCGGGCGCGCTGGCTGGCACGGAACTTGTCCGGATTTTCGCTGAGGTCTTTTACGTCGATCACCAGACAAGGGTATCGAATCTGCGGGACACTCCGGGCGGGATAGTGTTGGAGCACCATGAGCGACCTGCTTCTTTACGTCCTGATCGCTGCAGCCCTGGCTTTCGCCGTCTCCAGCTGGTGGGGCGTGCGCAGGCTGAAGGCCCTGCACATCCGCAGCGCCGTGCGCGAAGAGGCCCACGAACACGGCCTGGAACGCCAGCGCGTCGCCGTCATCCTCAACCCCGTCAAGGCCAAGGCCGATGAAGCCCGTGCCACCATCCAGCGTGCCTGCCTGGCCGCCGGCTGGGAGGAGCCGCGGTTCTTTGAAACGACGCCGGAGGACCCGGGACATTCCCAGGTCCGGGCGGCGCTGGAGTACGGAGCCGACGTCGTCCTGGTGGGCGGCGGCGACGGTACGGTGCGCGTGGCGGCCGAGGCCCTGGCGCACACCGGGGTGGCGATGGGCCTGGTCCCGCTGGGCACCGGCAATCTGCTGGCCCGCAACGTGGACCTGGACGTCTACGACCTGTACGGCAACATCCAGACCGCGCTCTTCGGCCACCAGCGGTTCATCGACACAGCCCGGATGAAGATCGAGAACTCGCTCACCGGGCACTCCTCAAGCCACTCGTTCCTCGTTATCGCCGGCATCGGCATGGACGCCGAGGTGGTGGGTGACACGAACGCTGACCTCAAGCGCGCCGTCGGATGGCTGGCCTACACGGAGGCCGGCGTCCGTCACCTTCCCGGGCGCCGGAAGAAGGTGGCCATCTCACTGGATGACCAGCCTGACCAGTCGCGGAAGATCCGCAGTATCCTCTTTGCCAACTGCGGGCTGGTTCCGGGCGGCATCGACTTTATCCCGCAGGCCATGATCGACGACGGGATGCTGGACGTGGTGGTCATGAGCCCCCGCAGCGCCGTGGGCTGGCTGGCGATGTATGCCAAGATCCTGTTCAAGCACAAGCGGCACCTGCCCGTCATGAGCGTGTACCGCTCCGGCAAGGTGGTGATCAAGTGCCCCGAACCGATGCCCACCCAGCTCGACGGCGACACGTCCGGCGACGCCACGAAGGTGACAGTTCAGGTGGAGCCGAGGTCGCTGCTGGTGCGCGTCAGGGAAGAAACCGCGCGCGTCCCGTAGAACGTCAGGGCAGTTTGGCTAGGCTGACTGGGCGTGCTTGGCGGACTCGGCAGCGGCCTTGGCGGCTGCCCGGGCCTCGGACTGTTCGCGGATCATGGCCTGCTCCTCTTCGAAGCGCAGGCGGTCCGCACGGTCGGCCTCGTCCCCGTCCCAGTCCTGGTTCTCGGCTGTGGGCTTGGGATTGACGATCATTCCCTGGCCGTCATTGTCATTCTTGTCCGACATGACCCACTCCTTTCGTTGGGGCCA
The DNA here is from genome assembly GCF_042795115.1 of Arthrobacter sp. NPDC056493. NCBI lineage: Bacteria > Bacillati > Actinomycetota > Actinomycetes > Micrococcales > Micrococcaceae > Arthrobacter > Arthrobacter sp. NPDC056493. Next base: position 49,032 of record NZ_JBHTSL010000017.1, read on the forward strand.
TCCCTTTGTTGATCATGCAAGCATACGCACAGCAACAGGGGCAGGGAAGTGCCCCGCAGGGCATTTATCTACGCTGACGGCGAAGCTTCCGCCGGCGTCTCCGAGCCCAGGGAGTCGCTGGCGAGTATCCCTTTGACCCATGCATGCGCCGCCTGGAATGCCTCGTCAGTCGTGTGCTCCCGTACCACGGGGGCCTGCGCATCGGCACGGCCGTAGGAGCCAAGGAACCGCGTGGCAGGACTGATGCGGTGCAGGCCGGCGAGGGCGTCGGCCACCCGCGCGTCGCCAACGTGGCCGTCGGCGTCGATGCTGAAGAAGTAGTGCCCCAGGTACTGCCCGGTGGGCCGGGATTCGATGCGGCTCAGGTTCACGCCGCGGGTGGCGAACTGGTCCAGGATTTCCATCAGGGCGCCCGGCCGGTCCTCAGGAAGGGGCACCACCACTGTCGTCTTGTCCGCGCCGGTCCTGGCCGGCAGGACGCCCGGACGGCTGACGAGAATGAACCGCGTCACGGCGCCGGGATTGTCACCGATGTTCTCGGCCAGCACGTTCAGCCCGGGTTGCTCCGCGGCGACTATCGGCGCGCAGATTGCGGCGTCGTAGTGCGCGTCGTCCTCCAGCAGGCCCATTGCAGCAGCGGCCGTGGACGAACCGGGAATGTATTCTGCACCGGGAATATGTTGGTCCACCCACAGCCGGCACTGCGCCCAGGCGTGCCCGTGCGTAGAGATCCGGCGGATCTGGGAAAGCCCGACGCCGGGCCGCGCCACCAGCACGAAGCTGATGGGCACCAGGGCTTCGCGGATGATCCGCAGTTCCTGTCCCGTGGCAATCGCGTCCAGGGTGGCCGTGACGCCGCCCTCCACCGAGTTCTCGATAGGCACCATCGCAGCGTCCACCGACCCGTCCCGCACCCTGTCCAGCGCCGCGTTGACGTTGGAGGAGGGGATGCGCACGGCTTCGGCAGCATCAGGAACCTGCAGAAGCGCCGCCTCCGTAAACGTGCCCTCGGGGCCGAGGAAGGTGTAAGTGCGGCGGGCGGCGGGCATGGATATTCCTTTGCGGGGATGGGACGGGAAGGACGACGGCGGGCCGGGCCGAGCGAATGCGGCCGGCGGAGCGGCCTACAGAACCACGGGCTTGAGGCCGTTGTCGGATACCAGCGGCTTGCCGGATTCCAGCCACTGGTCCATGCCGCCGGCCACGTTCACGGCCGAGTAGCCCTGGCCCACCAGCCAGTGCGCTGCGCGGAAGGAGCGCCCGCCGGTCCGGCAGATCACATACAGGTCCTCGTCCGGGTCGAGGTCGTCCAGGCGTCCGGGCAGCTGGTCCATCGGGATGTGCAGGGCGCCTTCAGCGTGCCCGGCTACCCATTCGTAGTCCTCCCGCACGTCCAGAATGGTGGCGTCCGCGGGGACGTCCTTCACGGTGACGGTATCGAAGTCGCTCATGGGAGTCCTCTCCTTGGCCTCAAGCTCTCAGCTCCAGCGTATCGCCAGCACTGCCCCCGCACCCGCCGGCCAGCACAGGTTACGCTGGTCCGAAGCCCGCGAGCCGCTCAAAAGGGAGCACAGCAAAGGAGCACAGTGTCCGCCCCATCCCGCCTGGCAGACATCCACCGCATGCCGGCCGTCCAGCTCAGGGCAGCGCTTCATTCCGGAGAACTCTCCGCGCGCGAGGTCACGGAGCATTACCTGGCGCGGATCGAGGAATCGAACCCGAGGCTCGGCGCCTTCATCACCGTCACCGGACCACGGGCGATGGCCGAGGCCGCCGCAGCAGACGCCCTGTTCGCCCGGCGCCGCCCGGACCAGCCGCTCCCGCCGTTGCATGGGATGCCGGTGGCGTTCAAGGATCTCACCGATGTTGCCGGCGTAATCACCACCCACGGCAGCGCAGCGCTGGACCGGCGTCCGGCACCGGCCGACGGCGCCCTCGCGGCGGCGCTCAGGGGTGCAGGCGCCATTTCGCTCGGTAAGACCCAGGTACCCGAATTCGGGCTCACGGCCTACAGCGAAAACCGCATCGCACCGCCGTCGCGCAATCCCTACGCCCTGAGCCGGAGCTCGGGCGGTTCCTCCGGCGGAAGTGCCGCTGCCGTGGCGGCTGGGCTGGTGCCGTTTGCGCCCGGAACCGACGGCGGCGGGTCGATCCGGATTCCGGCGGCGGCATGCGGGCTGCTGGGCCTGAAACCCGGCCGGGGCGTGATCCCGGCAGGTGAAAGCAGCGGGGATCCCGCCGGCCTGGTGGTGGCCGGGCCGCTGGCGCGTTCCGCGGCCGACGCCGCGCTGCTGCTGGATGTCATGGCCCCCGCCGACGCGGCCACGGACAGCGCGGGAAGCGCAGACGGAGTGGGCTACCTGAATGCCGTAAGCCGGGCTCCTGCTCCGCTGCGGATCGGCGTCAGCCTGGACAGCCCGTGGGGCGGGATCTTCCCGTTCACCCCCGATCCGGAGGCACTGGATGCGCTGAACGCCGGCATCCGGCTGCTGACAGGTGCCGGGCACGACGTCGTCGAGGCTGAGATCCGGTACGACAACCGTTACCCCGACGCGTTCACCACTGCCTGGACGGCCGGGGTGGGTGCGGCCCGGATCGCACCGCACCGCGAGGCGCTGCTGACGCCGCTGACGCGGACCTTCCGGCGGCGAGCGCAGCAGCGGAGCGCCGCCAAACTCAACGAATGCCTGGCGTTCCTGCGGCAATTCGAGCGCGACACGCTGGCGCAGTACTCAGCCTGGGACTTGATCCTGACGCCGGCGCTGGCCCAGACACCGCGTCCGGTGGGCTGGTTCTCCGGGTCGGGCCACGGTGACGGCCGGTGGCCGTCACCGGAATGGGCGGGCGACGCCGACGGCGACTACCGCAGGCAGTGCGAATTCGCACCGTGGTCGTCCATGGTCAACGTGTGCGGCCTGCCGGCCGTCAGCATCCCCGTGCACTGGACCGGGGGCCGCCCGGGAGCTGGGCTTCCGATGGGCATCCAGCTGATTGGCCGGCCCGGCTCGGAGGCGCTGCTCCTGCAGGTGGCAGCCCAGCTGGGGTTCTGAGTTGGGGGTACCAGCCGGTCAGATGGTGCTGGACGTGCTGGCGACGCTGGCCAGGATGGTGAGCCCCACGATCGCGAGGACGGTCAGGACCAGGCCGAGATACCCCATCACCAGGCCGGCAATGGCGAAGCCGCGGCCTGACGGTTCACGGCGCAGCGCCAGATGGCCCAGGATCACGGCGGCCAGCTGCGGCAGGATGAAGACCCCGAAGCCCAGGTAGACGGCGATGCCGCAGCACATGCTGGCGATGCTCAGGCCCTTGGGCTGGGGTGCCGCGCCGTAATACGACGGCTGGCCGTACGGGCTGGAGTATTGCTGGCCGTACTGGTAGCCGTACTGCTGGCCATAGGGGCTGGCCGGCTGGCTGTGCTGCTGGCCGGCGTCGCCATACTGGCCGCCGCCATACTGCTGGCCGCCGTACTGCTGGCCGGGCGGGGCATACAGCGGCGGATCGTACAGTGGCGGGGCCGGGATGTCCGGGCCCTGGGTGCTATACGGCGATTGCTGGTGGGTGTCCGGTGCCTGCTCGTCGCCGGACCCGGGACGCTGCTCTGTCATGGAATTCCCCTCATTTGGTCCTCAACAGAACATTACCGCCGGCGCCACCGCAATGGCTCGGGAGGCCTGAGGACTTGGGAAGCCTGATCGTTTGAGAAAGCCCGGTCACTTGGGGAGCAGCTCCCACAAAAGCCACAGGGGCGGCGCCAGCAGTGCCGCGGAAACGAGGCCCGCGACGAGCGACCTTCCCACCACCCGCAGCACGGTCCCCGGCCGCCGCTCCCCGCCGGACAGGTAGTGCGGTGGAACAGGACGCCCGCGGCCCGGGCGGGGTGTGGCCGGGCGGGGTGTGGCCGAGCGGCCCCCGGCCGGGCGGTACGCGGGGTTCCGGACAGTGCCGGCCTCCGGCGCCTGCGGACGGGTAAGGAGCTGCCCCAGCTGCGCGTAGAGCCTGAGGACCGAAGGTGCATCCAGCACGTCCGGCAGGTCGGTCACGGCGGAAGCAACGCAGTCGATCCCCCGCACCTCGATGCCCGAACCGGTGGTGCCCTGCATGTCCGGCTGTGCCGTCAGGCAGATCAGGGACCGGACCAGCCTCCGCCACGGCGCCGGCAGGACCGCGGCCACGGCGGCGGCCTGCGCCAGCGCCGTCTCCACCGCCGGGAACCGGTCATGGCCGTTCTGCCGGAGCGCGCCATCCACGACGTCGACATCCCCGGACCAGTTCTTGGCACTGACCACCACCACACCACCGGGTCCCACCAGGACATGCTCCAGCCGGGCCAGCGGGCGGCCGGGCCAATGGACGTCGTGCAGGAGGAACCAGCCGTACGGCCCCAGCTGGGCAAGCCTTTCGGCCACGAGATGGCTTTGCTCCGCACCTACAAGGCCGGCACCGGCAGGACCCGTACCAACGGGGCCGGTGGGGGCGAGGTCACGCTTCAGCCGCGCGATCCGTTCGGAGGCGAGCCTCGTCCGTTCGAATGCTGCATCTCCAGCCCCCATTGTTCACCTCTGCATTGCTCGCTCGTCTTCCAAATGACCGGCCCGATTCAACGAACCAAATCCCGGCTGTAAATGTCCCGGCCCGAAAGGCCGGACAAATTGCCGGCCCAAACGGGCCGAATTACCTGCCAGCGGATGGCACGGCTGAAATTCAGCCACAGGCTTCCGGGACGTTTCCGCTGGTCCGGACACCCGGCGTCGTACATGGCACCAGCCGTTCCTGCCGTTTGAACGTAACAGCCCCTTCAGGGGCGGGTATATAAGTACTTTTCAGCACTACTCAGTTTTTTATCGCGGATAAATGCAAGTAGTCCGGAAGAATTGGTGACATTCCGCGTCACAGGGGCCGGATTCCGGACACTTCGTGTTGCCGTTCGCCGTCGTCTGGCATGCTGGTGCCATGGCTAGCCGAGCGGGCACAGTTGCCCAACCCCAAGACCTTGTTGACCTGACCGCACTGCTCGACGCGTACTACGACGTCAAGCCTGACCTGGGGGACCCCGGCCAGCGCGTGGCCTTCGGAACCTCCGGGCACCGCGGATCAAGCCTGAAAGCGTCCTTCAATGAAGGGCATATCGTGGCGATCACGCAGGCGATCGTGGAGTACCGCGCCGGACAGGGCATCACCGGCCCGCTGTTCCTGGCCAAGGACACCCACGGACTGAGCGAACCGGCGCAGAACTCCGCCCTCGAGGTGCTGGCCGCAAATGGCGTAAACGTCCTCATCGACGCGCGGCACGGCTACACGCCCACCCCGGCACTGAGCCACGCCATCCTCACCTACAACCGCAACGCCCCTGCCGGGGCCCCGCAGGCCGACGGCATTGTTGTCACCCCCAGCCACAACCCGCCGGCCGACGGCGGCTTCAAGTACAACCCCCCGCACGGCGGCCCGGCCGACACCGATGCGACGGGCTGGATCGCCAACCGGGCCAACGAACTGCTGGAGAACGGGCTCCGCGGCGTGAAGCGGATTCCGCTGGCCCAGGCCCTCGAGGCCGAAACCACCGGAAAGTTCGACTTCCTCAGCAGCTATGTGGACGACCTGCCCTCCGTCCTGGACCTGGACGCCATCCGCAACGCCGGTGTGCGGATCGGGGCCGACCCCATGGGCGGCGCGTCCGTGGACTACTGGGGTGAAATCGGGGAACGCCACCAGCTGAACCTCACGGTGGTCAACCCCACGGTGGACCCGCAGTGGGCCTTCATGACCCTGGACTGGGACGAGAAGATCCGAATGGACTGCTCCTCCCCGTCGGCCATGGCCTCGCTCATCAACCGGATGTCTGTTGGTGCGGACGGGTCCGCCGCCTACGACGTCGCCACCGGAAATGACGCCGACGCCGACAGGCACGGCATCGTTACTCCTGACGGCGGCCTGATGAACCCCAACCACTACCTCGCGGTTGCCATCGACTACCTGTACCGCAACCGCAGCGGCTGGAACCCGAACTCCGTGGTGGGCAAGACCCTCGTGTCCTCCTCGATCATCGACCGCGTGGCGGGCGGGCTGGGCCGCAAGCTGGTGGAGGTGCCCGTGGGCTTCAAGTGGTTCGTCCCCGGCCTGCTCTCCGGCGAAGGCGCGTTCGGCGGCGAGGAATCGGCCGGCGCCTCGTTCAACAAGCGCGACGGCAGCGTCTGGACCACGGACAAGGACGGCATCCTGCTGGCCCTTCTGGCCTCGGAGATCACCGCTGTGACCGGCAAGTCGCCGTCCCAGCTCTACAAGGGCCTCACGGACCAGTTCGGCGCCCCGGTCTACGCACGGATCGACGCCGCCGCAACCCGGGACCAGAAGGCGGCACTCGGCAAACTGTCACCGGAGGATGTCACTGCCACCGAACTGGCCGGCGAGACGATCACGGCAAAGCTGACCAAGGCGCCGGGCAACGGCGCCTCCATCGGCGGCCTGAAGGTGGTCACCGAGAACGCATGGTTCGCGGCCCGCCCCTCCGGCACCGAGGACGTCTACAAGATCTATGCCGAGTCCTTCAAGGGCGCCGACCACCTCAAGCAGGTCCAGGCCGAAGCCAAGGCGCTGGTGGACGGGGTCATTTCCTAGGACCCAGCTGGGTTGAACCCGGATCCGGAAAGCGCCGGATGGCATCAGCCATCCGGCGCTTTCTTGCTGCTGTGCAGGCGCATCTGCGGCCGGACGGACCGGCTCAACAGGTCCAAACAGGACTACTATTGGAATTGGCCCGGATGCATGCCTTGCAGTTCTGAACTGCAAAAATACTGTCCCGAATGCCTCCGGAATGTCCCCCATATTGCCGGAGGCATTCCGCGTCCGGAGCCCAATAAGCCCCAGGCTTTTGCGCGGCGATCAGACCGTGCGGACCACGTCGTCGTAAGCGAACTTGGGCTTCGCTGCACCCCAGGCCTCGGGGCCGGGCTGGCCGATGTTGACCACCAGGAAGCTCTTCTGGTCGCCTGCCGGGAAGAACCCGGCGTCGATGGCGGCGAAATCCGCGCCGGTCATCGGACCGGCGGCGAAGCCGAGCGAGCGGACGGCCAGGATGAAGTAGCCGGCCTGCAGGTGGGCGTTGTTGTTGCCCGTGGAGGTGGCCAGGTCCGGGGAAGCGTCGTACATGGCCTTGGGGGCGTTGTAGCCGGGGAGGAAGCTGTCCCACTGTTCCTGCCAGGCGGTGTCGTAGCTGAGGATCGCCACGAGGGGTGCGGAGGCCGTCTTGGCCCGGTTGCCCGAGGACAGCGTGGGCACCAGCTTGGCGCGGGCCTCCTCCGAGCGTACGTAGGTGACGCGCAGCGGCTGGGAGTTGAAGGCCGTGGGGCCGAACTTGGTCAGCTCGTAGATGGCGCGGGCCTGCTGCTCGCTGACCTCGCCGGTGAACGCGTTGGCGGTGCGGGCTTCGGCGAAGATGGCATCCACTGCGGCGGAATCGATCACTGCTTCTTCATGGGCGATTGTCATTCGCGCCCCTTTCACTAGGCCGACGTCCCTGCGGGCGGCGTCGGGCAGTTCTGATTGCTTTCGTTGGGTCCAACCGGATTTAGCGGCACGCTCTTCCCCGTACAGCCAAATAGGCAGCGTGACGTTTGACACACCGGCGTCCTTTCCTTGCTGAACAGCGCTGCACATGCCCCAGGCCGGAAGCCCTCTCGCGCCCGCGTCCGGCGGGGTATCCTTGCTCCTGAAGATCCAGCCCGGCGAGCGGGCAAACTCCCCTCCGAAAGGCCCCGCCAATGAGCATGCTCGGATTCAAATGGAAGCTGCACGGCAACGGCAAGGCAGTCCGTCCGGGCGAGGTGGTGGCTCCCGGCGAACGGCTCGCGTGGCCGCTGACCATCGGCGTGGGGATGCAGCACGTTGTGGCCATGTTCGGAGCCACCTTCCTGGTGCCGATCATCACCGGCATGCCGCCGGCCACCACCCTCTTCTTCTCCGGCATCGGCACGCTTTTGTTCCTCGTGATCACCCAGGGCCGCGTTCCCAGCTACCTTGGCTCGAGCTTTGCGTTCATCGCGCCCATCACGGCGTCCCAGCAGCAGTTCGGGATCCCCGGGGCGCTCGGCGGCGTGGTGCTGGCCGGCGCTGCCCTGGCCATCGTCGGTGCAATCGTGCAGAAGTTCGGCGCCGGCTGGATCAACCGGCTGATGCCTCCGATTGTCACCGGCGCCATCGTGGCCTTGATCGGGCTCAACCTGGCCCCCGCAGCCAAGAACAACTTTGACGCCGCCCCCGTGACCGCATTGGTGACGCTGGTGACCATCATCGCGGTGAGTGTGCTGTTCCGCGGGATTTTTGGCCGCCTCAGCATCCTGGTGGGCGTGGTGGTGGGCTATCTCGTGGCCATGCTCCGGGGCGAGGTGGACTACTCCAAGATGGATGCCGCCGCCTGGGTGGGCCTCCCCCAGTTCCAGACCCCTGAGTTCCACCTCGGCGTGGTGGGCCTGTTCGTTCCTGTGGTCCTGGTCCTCGTCGCGGAGAACATCGGCCACGTGAAGTCCGTGTCCGCCATGACCGGCCAGAACCTCGACGGCGTCTCCGGTCGCGCCCTGATGGCCGACGGCGCCGCCACGGTGCTCGCCGGCTTTGGCGGCGGCTCCGGCACCACCACCTATGCGGAAAACATCGGCGTCATGGCCGCCACCAAGGTCTATTCCACGGCCGCCTACTGGGTGGCCGGCATCTTCGCCATCCTGCTGAGCTTCTCGCCGAAGTTCGGCGAACTGGTGGCCACCGTCCCGCCCGGTGTGCTGGGCGGCGCAGCCACCATGCTGTATGGCATGATCGGCGTCCTCGGCGTGAAGATCTGGGTCCAGAACAAGGTCAACTTTTCGAACCCGGTCAATCTGACCACGGCCGCCGTCTCCCTCATCATCGGCATCGCGGACTACACGTGGACCGTCGGGGATCTCAAGTTCACGGGCATCGCGCTCGGGTCCGCCGCAGCCTTGGTGATTTACCACGGCATGCGGGCCATCGCGAAGGCGCGGGGCACTGCTGCCGAGCCGGAGACGGAGCAGCAGGGCCTGCCGCCCGCCGCCAAGGCCGCCATCAACGCCGCAGCAAAGAGGCAACCCAAGAAGCGCTAGCAATTCTGCTCCACTTTCGCGGCTTGGGCCCGAACAGCAAGGCCGCGGCGCCCTGTTTCGAGGGGGGGTGCCGCGGCCTCGCCGGTTTCAAAGTGGTGCAAAAATGCAGCAGACGGGGCGGGTTTATCCGGCGTCGAACGTTTCGTCGTCGTCGTTGGGTGACTTTTCCTTCGGCAGGTCGTTTCCGCTGCCGTCCGGAATGCCCGCAGCCTCCTGGTCCGGCTCCGAGGAAAACTGCCCGGCGCCCGATTCGTCAGCGTTGCCCTCGTCGATTTCGGCATCCGCCGAGGGCACGGCAGTGTCCCCGTCCTCAGCGCCCGCGCCGGGTGAGGCGTCCGGATCACGCGGCACCGGCGACTCGCCGGGGACCGGATCAAAGCCCGCCACGGTGCTCTCACTCTCGGCGTGCAGCTGCTCGTCCGTTCCGCCGAAGCGTCCTGCCCCGGGCTCGCCCGAGCTGTCCTGGTCCCCCTCGGCGAAGTGGCTGAGGTTCGGCGTGCCGGTCTGGAAGGTCTCTCCCTCCGGGCTGTTCTGGTTCAGGCCCGCCGCGTCGAAGTCTTCCTCTTCCCGCGGCTGGGCGAACTGCTGACCGCCGGCTTCCTGTTCCACGGTGGGGGTGCCGTAGCCTCCCACTTCCTCTTCAGGGGCTGCGTGCTGGTTGTCCTGGCTCATCTGTTCCTCCTGCTTGGTGGGGAATTCGGGCTGCCGGTTGTTCGAACCTAACGCAGGTTTGAGGAGCAAGTCCACCACCTGAGGCAAAGCTAGTCAGTAAACTTAGCATTTGTTGAATTAGGGCAGACTTGAGCCTAGGTTTGAGGCAAGTGCGCACGCTGCAGGCCAGACAGAGGAGGCTTCATGACCGATCCGGACGCCCCGGCCGGCAGCGGCCGGAACGAGACCCGCGAAGAGCAGCTGGACCGGAACTGGATGGAACTGATCCAGGAGCTGCGGGTCCTGCAGACGGGCGTCCAGATCCTTGCCGGCTTCCTGCTTACACTGCCGTTCCAGCAGCGCTTTGAGACCCTCGATGACTTCCAAATCACGCTCTACCTCGTGAATGTGGCCCTTGCCGCGCTGACCACTGCGTTCATCCTCCTGCCGGTGAGCGTCCACCGCCGGCTGTTCCGGAAGCGGCTCAAGGCAACCCTCGTGGCCAGCGCCGACAACATCACCAAGATCGCCCTCGGCGGGGTGGCCGCCCTCAGCGTGGGAACAGCCGCGCTGGTGTTCGACGTAACGGCCGGGCGCAGGGTGGGCTTGATCGCCGGTGGCATTCTGTTCGCGGTACTGGCCATCCTCCTGGTGTACGTTCCCATGCACCTGCACCGGCAGGCCAAGAAGGAAGGAGTCTGAGCGGGCGCTCAGGCCCCTTCCAGCACCTGGCGTGTGGCCCACGCGAGGTATTTGCCGGCGTCGGAGATTGCCTCCTGCGGGCTGGGTGCGACGTCCAGCAGCTGCGCCGCAGCCACCACGCCGTGTTCGGCCAGCTCCTCCGGTGTGACCAGGATCCGCCCCGCCACCGCGACCACGGGGATGCCGCGCTCCCGGGCGGCCTCGGCGAGCGCGATCGGCGCCTTGCCGGTGAGCGACTGCGAGTCCATGGAGCCCTCGCCGGTGATCACCAGGTCGGCGTCGGCAAGCTTCTCGGCCAGCCCCGTCAGTCCGGCGACCAGCGCGAAGCCGCCTTCCAGCGTGGCCTGGGTGAAGGCGAGGAACGACGCCGGGAAGCCGCCGGCGGCGCCGGCGCCCGGGACGTTGACGTCCCGGCCCGTCGCCTCCCGGAGGAGGGATGCCCAGTTGCGCAGGCCGGCGTCGAGCTTCTCCATCGCATCGTCGTCGGCGCCCTTCTGGCGGCCGAAGACGTGCGCGGCGCCAGCGGGTCCGTACAGCGGGCTTTGGACGTCGACGGCGATCCGGAACTGAACGGCGGAGAGCCGCGGATCCAGCCCAGTGACGTCCAGGGAAACCGCGTCGGCCAGTGAGCCGCCGCCCAGCGGCACCACGTTCCCGGCGGCGTCGAGCGGCTTGAGGCCCAGCGCGCGCAGGGCGCCGCTGCCCCCGTCGGTCATGGCAGAGCCGCCGACGCCCAGCACGATTTCGGTGGCGCCGGCGTCGAGGGCAGCGGCGATGAGCTGCCCGCAGCCGTAGCTGTGCGCCCGCAGGGAATTCTCCGGCGTCGGCTCCATGTGGGCCAGGCCGGAAGCCTGTGCAGTCTCGATGACTGCGGTGGTGGCGCCGGACCCGTCCTTCCGAAGCGCCCAGGCAGCGCCGATCGGGGCCAGGATGGGACCAACGACGGCGTTGATCCGCTCCTCGTAGCCGGCGGCGACGGCGGCTTCCAGGGTCCCTTCGCCGCCGTCGGCCACCGGGAACTGGGTGGTCACGGCGTCCGGGTAGACGCGGAGCGCGCCCTCGGCGATGGCGGCGGCGGCTTCGACGGCGGTGAGGGATCCCTTGAACTTGTCAGGGGCGATGAGGATACGCATGCCCCTATCCTGCCATTCCCATACGGGAATGCGCTTGCCCATTCCGTCATGCGGTCAGCTGCGGGACTCCTCCTGACCTGCATAGGCGTCCAGCAATGCCGCCGCGCCCTCCCCGGATCCGCCTTCTTCGGCGAGGGCTGACCGCATGTCGTCCAGCTTTTCCGCCCCGGCCGGAAACGGCGGCAGAAGGGGCACATCCGGGTCGGTCAGGACCTCGATTACCACCGGGCGCTCCGCCGCGAGCGCCCGGTCCCACGCTCCGGCAAGCTGCTCCGGTGATTCAACGCGGATGCCCGTCAGCCCCAGCAGCTCCGCGTATCCGGCGTAGGGGAAGTCCGGGATTTCCTGACTGTCCGGGAACCTCGGCTCGGACTCGGTTTCCCGCTGCTCCCACGTGACCTCGGCCAGCTCGCGGTTGTTGAAGACGCACACCACGAAGCGCGGGTCGGACCACTGCCGCCAGCGGTGTGCCACGGTGACCAGCTCGGCTATGCCGGCCATCTGCATGGCACCGTCGCCGGCCAGGGCTACCACCGGCCTGTCCGGCCGGGCCAGTTTGGCCGCGATCCCGTAAGGAACCGAGCAGCCCATGCTGGCGAGTGTCCCGGAAAGGTGCGCCGGCACTCCCGCCGGAAGGGTCAGCTGGCGGGCGTACCAGTAAACGCAGCTCCCGACGTCGACACTAACCTGGGCGTTGCTCGGCAGCCGGCCGCTGAGCTCGCGGACCACGAGCTCGGGGTTGACGGGCTTGGCCGGAACGCGGGAGCGCTCCTCGGCGAGGGAACGCCAGCTGCGGACCTGCTCCTCCACGTCCGCGCGCCACTGCTTGCGGGCCTCCGCGTTTGCTTGCCCGTCTGGCTGGCCGCCTGGCTGGCCGTCGGCGCCGTTCAGCAGCCCGGCCAGCCTCGCAAGGGTTTCGGCGGCATCGCCCACGAGGCCCACCTCGACTGGATAGCGGTTGCCAACCTTCCGGCCGTCGATATCCACCTGGACTGCCCGGGCAGCACCTGGTTTCGGATAGAACTCGGTCCAGGGGTCGTTGGAGCCGATGATCAGGAGGGTGTCGCAGTTCCCCATCAGATGGGCGCTGGCCGTGGAACCGAGGTGCCCCATGGTGCCGGCCGCGAACGGCAGCGTTTCATCCATGTACGGCTTTCCCAGGAGGCTGGTGGTGATGCCGGCGTCCAGCTGTTCCGCCAGGGCGATCACCTCAGCCTGGGCATTCTTGGCACCCTGGCCCAACAGGAAGGCCACCTTGCTGCCGGCTGCCAGCACCTCGGCGGCCCGGGCCAGGTCGTCATCGCGGGGCAGCACCCTGGCGGGCTGCCATTCGGGCGCGGTGACGATGATGCCGTGTTCCTGGCCGAGCTCGGGCGCCGGGGCCTTCTGGATATCGTGCGGCACAATCACAACGCACGGGGTGCGGGTTTCGAGGGCCGTGCGGAAGGCGCGGTCCAGCACCATGGGAAGCTGCTCCGGGGTGCTGACCATCTGCGCAAACTGCGCCGCCACATCCTTGAAGAGGGTGAGCAGGTCGATTTCCTGCATGTAGGCCGACCCGAGCACGCTGCGGCTCTGCTGGCCGATGATGGCCACCACCGGCGCGCCGTCCAGCTTGGCGTCGTAGAGCCCGTTGAGGAGGTGCACCGCGCCCGGCCCCTGGGTGGATGTCACCACGCCCACCTGGCCGGTGTACTTGGCATGCCCGACGGCCATGAACGCTGCCGTTTCCTCATGCCGGGCCTGGACGAATTCGACGCCGGAACCATCGACCTCCCCAGTGCTGCGACGCAGGGCGCCCATGAAGCCGTTGATGCCGTCCCCGCTGTAGCCGAAGACCCTGTTGACGCCCCAGGCTTTGAGGCGCTCCACCATTACGTCGGCAACCAGCCGGTCAGCCATCGCACGCTCCTTCTGATAGTCGCTTATTCGTCGTGCCCCTGGTCGCCGCTCATCTGGTCTTCTGCGGGCGGCGTCTCCCCGGGCGGCACGCCTCCGCCGGGTTCGAGCCCCGTGACGTTGCCGTTCAAGGGGTCGGGGTTGGGCGTGGCGGCCGAGTCCCCGCCGTCGTCATTACTGTCCGCGGCGTCCCGGTTGTTGTCGGCGTCCCGGTCCGGATTGGCCGGGTCATACTCGGGGTGGTAGCTGCTCATGGTCCTGCGGTCCTCCTTGATTCAGGCCGCCGGTGTGGCGACGGACTTCTGTAACGGACTCATGCTGCCGGGGTCCGGCAACACTGGACTAATTGTAAGCATGCTGATAATTCTGGAACAGTCAGATGCCGCACAGTCCGGCCACGCCGGAACGTATCGAAGGAGCAAACTGATGGGAATCGGCGACAGCATGGGCAAGGCAGCGGAAAACGCGATGGAGGACCTGGCGCAGACGTCCGATCCTACTGATGACGCCCATGTTCCTGAGCCCGGAGCCGAGGACGACGACATCCAGGTCCACTCCTCCATCAGCGAAGGCTCCAACGCGGCCGACGAGTCAGCCGGGGCGCCCACGCACGGCGTCCCCGGCCCGGCGGGACTCCCCGATCCGGATCCGGAGGAACTGCGGGCCGATCCTTCCGAAGGGGACCAGGACCCGGGCACCGGCCTGGGACGCGGTTAGTTCACTTAGCTAACCCCACTGTCCGCGCGCCTGCAGGACATCCTTCAGCAGGTCGGCACGGTCGGAGACGATCCCGTCCACGCCGAGATCGAGCAGCCGGTGCATCTCGGCGGGGTTGTTGATGGTCCAGACGTGCACATACAGCCCGAGCTGATGCGCCCGGCGCACAAATCCCGGCGTGACGACGGGAATGGCCCGGTACCGGACCGGCACCTGCAGGGCATCGACGTCGCGCAGGGCCCGGCGCAGGACGGCCCTCACCGGAGACCCCAGCGCGGGAACGGACAGCAGCGGTCCCAGCACCAGGAAGAGGGCGTTCGCCAAGGTGCCCGCAGAGGCTGCGGTCCTGCGGCTGAGCTGCTTCACAACCGCGCGGCGCCGGCGGTCGGAGAAACTGGCGATCAGCACGCGGTCGTGGACCTGATGGCGCTCGATCGCGGCCACGACGCTGGGGATGGAGTGCCAGTCCTTGACGTCAAGATTGAACCGCGCATCCGGAAACGCGGCCACAAGTTCGTCGAACGTGGGCACGGGCTCCGTCCCGCCGATCCGCACCCGCCGCACCTCGTCCGCGGTGAGGTCATGGATCCTGCCATGGCCGTCGGTGACCCGGCCCAGGGTGCGGTCGTGGAAAAGGAGCAGTTCGCCGTCGGACGTGGTGTGGACGTCCGTCTCCAGGTGGGAAAAACCAAGCTCGACGGCGGCGCGGAACGCCGCCAGGGTGTTCTCCAGGCCCGCCAGCGAAAATCCGCGGTGTGCCATGGCCACGGGGTTTCCGGATCCGGGTACAGGTCCGGAGAAGTAAGGCAGCGTTCCCGTCATCCCCGAAGCTTAACGGAGCACCCTCAGGCCGGCAGGATCTCCACGCCGTCGCTGCAGTGCAGCAGCGTGCGGCCGCGGCCGCCGTCGAGATCCACCCACACCACGGTGCGGTCCGGCGTGACGGCCGATACGCGGCCGCCGGTTTCAAATCCCGGCGCCAGCCGGACGCTGACCCGGTCACCCTCGCGCAGCGCCGACCAGTGCGCGGACGGCTCCACGGGACGCAGCGGAGCCTCGGCGGCATTTTTGGTCTTTTTCCTGGCCACGATGTCCCCTATCGGTCACTCACCCAACAGGCCACACCCTATGGGGCGCACATGAACGCAAGTTGACCACCAGCCGGGAGTTCGGTGGCAGGCAGACGACGGCCGGCTTACGGCAGCTGGAGGCCCAGAGCGGCGAGCTTTTCCTCGAGAATCTGGGCCACGCCGTCGTCGTCAAAGTGCGGCGCCTGCTGGCCGGCGGCCCGGATCGCCTCCGGATGCCCGCTGGCCATGGCGTAGCCGTGGCCAGCCCAGCGGAGCATCTCGATGTCGTTGGGCATATCGCCGAACGCCACGACGTCCGCGGCATCGATCCCCAGCGAGGCAGCGTAGTCAGCCAGCGTGGCGGCCTTGTTGATCCCCGGCACAGCGAGCTCCAGCATGGCGACGGTGGGCGCCGAGTGCGTCACCGATGCGAGGTTCCCGACGGCGGGGCCCACCTCCGCGAGGAACTCGTCGGCCGTGCCTTCGCGGACAATCGCCAGGAACTTGACGACGGCGTCTTCCGCGGTGAGCGTCGAGGCCAGCGGAGCAGGGGTGAATTCGGAAAGCAGCTCGCTCGAGCCGTTTTCGATGAAGCCGGGCTCGAGGTGGAAGCCGGTGAGCGTTTCGGCGGCGAAGAGGGCGGTGGGGCGCACGTTCTTGATGATCCGCCGGATTTCGAAAATGTCGTCGATGGCCATGGTCTGCGCCGAGACAACCTTGTCCGCCTCCAGATCCCACACCACGGCACCGTTCGAACAGATCACCGTACCCGTGTGGCCCAGTTGTTCCTCGAGCGGGTGCAGCCAGCGCGGCGGGCGGCCGGTGACAAAGACGAGTTCGACGCCGGCACTCCGGCAGGCGTGGAAGGCACGGACGGTGCGGTCACTGATTCTTCCGTCGTGCCCAAGGATCGTTCCGTCTATGTCACTCGCTACCAACCGCATGCTGCCAGTTTACGTGGGCCGGGCCGGATGCTGTCCGCGGCAGGAGACACCGCCTCAGGAGACGGGGAGGCTCACCGTCACCGTGGTCCCCTTGCCCGGCGCACTCCGCAGGCTGATGGAACCGCCGTGGCCCTCCACGATGGTCTTGCTGATTGGCAGCCCCAAGCCGGCGCCGGGGATGGCAGTGTCGCGGGAGCGGGCGGACCGGAAGAACTTGGTGAACGCCTGCTCCTGTTCCTGCCCGTCCATGCCCATGCCGGTGTCAGCAATGGAGCAGACAACGTGGCTGTTCGCCCGGTGGGCACGGGCAATGACCCTTCCCCCGTCCGGCGAAAACTTGATTGCGTTGGACACCAGGTTGCCGAACACCTGGCGGATCCGCACAGGATCGACGCGGGCGGTCAGGGGCTCCTCCACGTCGAGGACGAGTTCCACACCATTGACGGCGGCCTGGGCGTGAAACGAGGCCACGACGCCGGCCAGCAGGGTGGCCACGTCAGCGTCCTGCAGGGTCAGTTCGATCCGCTCCGAGGCAACGGCAATCAGACCGTTCACGAGGCCCAGCAGGTGGTGGGCGTTGCGCTGCACGATCCGCAGTTCCTCCCCGATGTCCTCGTGGCCGGGCTCGTCGAGGACGAGCTCGAGGTAGCCGAGGATGGACGTCAGCGGGGTCCGGAGCTCGTGGGAGACTGTGGCCACGAAGTTGTCCTTGGCCGACAGTGCACAGATCAGTGCCGTGACTTCAGCGAAGGTGATCACGGCACCTGCATGGCTTCCATTGGTGGAACTCATGGTGCGGGCCGTGACGGAGTACGCGCGCATCTCCTCGCCCTCGCCCGCCCAGTACAGCTCGTCGGTGAACTTCTCGCCGCCGGCGGCACGCGCCGTCGGGAAGCGTTCCGGCGGCACCGGGGTGGTGCGGTCGGCGTGGAACAGCCGCGGCTGGTTGGCTGAAAGGCGGGACAGTGCCGCGTCCGTCTCCAGCGCCTTGTTGGTCAGCACGTCCTTTCCGTCCTGGTCCACGACCCACACAGCCACATTGACTGTGGAGAGCACAGCATCCAGCAGCCGCTGCCGGCGGATGCTCTCGGCGGCCGTCTCCGCCAGGGCTTCGTCCTTTCTGACCAGGATCTGGCGCTGGCGGTAGAGCGTGCCCGCCACCACGTGGGCCGTGACCGCAATCGCGGCCATGACCAGGGGCAGGAAAATCGTCCGGATCATCGACCCCTGCGTGGGCGGGGTGCCGAGGGCCGCTGCCGGCACCAGAGTGCTGAGGACGGTGGCAGCCACGGCGAGGACGACGCCGGCCCGGTTGCGGTCTACGGACAGCCAGATGACGGGAAAAACCAGCAGGAGACTCAAAACGTTGAAGTTGGGGCCGCCGGCCTCCCGCGTGAAGCCGATGGCCACGCAGTCCAGCGCCGGAATCACGGCGTAGGCGCCCCTCGGCAGCCTGCCCCAGGGCACGGCCACGCTCAGCACGAAAAGGGAGGTATGGGCCAGCAAGGCGAGCTGGAAGCGCGGATCTGCCAGGGTTTCGGGGTGAAAGACCCTGGCGGCGGCAATTACCAGCACAACGGTCACCGAAAGGGGCAGCTGCCGGACAACGACGCGGCCGCGCTCGCCAAGGCGGCCAAAGAATGCATCCACCCTGTCGGCCAGATCAGCCTTACCGGCCGAATCAGCCTTACCGGCCGGTTCAGAGCCAGTGCCGCCGCCAGGCTGAAGCTCCGGCTGGACGTCCCGTTCCGCTACACGACTCATCAGTCTCTTCCCCCGGAGCAGCATGAAGTAAAGCCTCCGGCTGCTTGAAGGGCACTGGTCACAGAATAACCCGCAGGAGGCAGCCGGGCGGAAGCTGTCGCGGGACAATCCCGGCTTTACCGGGCCGTTCTTACGAGACCAATCCCTTCCGGGCGCTGTGCTGCATGACGCTGTGCTCCCGGTCGCTGTCCTGCCGGGGCGGCGCGGTGGACTCCCTGACCACCAGCTGGGTGGCAAGCTCCACCCTTCGCGAGTCCAGCAGCTCCCCGCGCATCTGGCGCAGGACGAACCGCAGGGCGGTGGCGCCCATCTCCTGCAGCGGCTGGGAAACCGACGTCAGCGGCGGCACCGACTCCTCGGCCTGGTACGTGCCGTCGAAGCCCACCAGGCTCATGTCCTCAGGCACCCGGATTCCCTGCCGGCGCGCTTCGGCGAGCACACCCAGGGCAATGCTGTCGCTGCCGGCAAAGATGGCCGTAGGGGGCTGGTCGAGCCCAAGCAGGTGTTTCATGCCTTTCGCGCCGTGTTCCGACCGGAACTGGCCCGACAGGACATAGTCGTCCTCGACACCCACCCCCGCCGACCTCATGGCCGCCATAAAGCCGTGCAGCCTCGCCTGGTTGCATTCGGCCGCATCGGGCCCGCCGAGAAAAGCGATCCGGCGATGCCCCAGCTCCAGCAGGTGTGAGGTGGCCGCCTTGCCGCCTGCCCAGTTGCTCGCACCGACACTGACCACGTCCCCGGGCGGCGGATTCAGGGGATCGATGACCACCACGGGGATTTTCCGCCGGTGAAAGGCATCCAGCTGGGCGTCCCCGAAGGCTGAAGTCACGACGATCATGCCGCACCGGCCCTCGTCGACGATCCGCTGGGCACGCTGCTCCGGGGTCAGGGTCGAGGCGCCCTGCTTGCCTGTGACATTCAGCAGCACCTCAATGTCCGAGGCGGCTGCGGACTCCACCACGCCGTTGAGCACTTCTACGGCATAGCCGGATTCCAGGTTATCGATGACCACCTCGACCATTTGCCGGCCCGAGACGTTCCGGCGGTTCTGCAGCGGCGACTTGTACCCGGTCCGCGCGAGCGCGGTCAGCACTTTGGCACGAGTGTCCGCAGCGACGTCGTCCCTGCCGTTGATCACCTTGGAGACGGTGGGCGTGGAAACGCCCGCCTCCCGCGCAACGGCCGCCAACGTCAGCTTGCCTTGAGATTCGGTCCTGGCCATCATTTTCCCTTTTCGAAAGATTTCGAGACCTCAGTCTGCAGGCTTCTTACTGGTTCGTCAACGGCCTGCCGCCATTCGGATGCGCTGGTTGACCCTTGACGCATCGACGACTCCTCGTTATGTTTTATCTCACACCGCAAGTTTTATCGAAATATTTCGAAACAATGGTGGACCTCTCAACTAACAGTTCATGGGCAGTGCCGCCTGATTCCAGGCGGGCTCCTGTAAGGCAAAGCCGGGCTATCAGCGTCGAGCCCGATGGATGAATGGAAATGTTTAGATGACAACTCGAAAGTTGCGCTCAGTCGCGATGGCAATCTCCGCAGCCGCCCTCTCCGTGAGCCTGGCCGCCTGTGGCTCCAGCGGCCCTGCAGGATCCACCGCCGGCGGTGACGGTACAGCCTCCATGTGGGGCCTGACGGGCGGAAACCAGCCAGTGCTGCAGAAATCCGTCGAGGCCTGGAACAGCGCGCACTCCGATCAGTCCATCAAACTGGACTTCTTCGCCAACGATGCCTATAAGACCAAGGTCCGCACCGCCGTCGGTGCCGGCGAAGGCCCCACCTTTATCTACGGCTGGGGCGGCGGTGTCCTGAAGTCCTACGTCGATGCAGGCCAGGTGGAGGACCTCTCGGCCTTCGTCAAGGAGAACCCCGGGGTAAAGGACCGCTATCTTCCTTCCGTCCTGAAGAACGGCGAGATCAACGGCAAGACCTACGCCCTGCCCAACAACAACGTCCAGCCCGTGGTCCTGTACTACAACAAGGAAGTCTTCGACAAGGTGGGCGCGCAGCCGCCGAAGACCTGGGACGAACTGATGGCACTCGTGCCCAAATTCAAGGACGCCGGAGTCGCCCCGTTCTCCCTCGGTGGCCAGTCAAAGTGGCCGGACCTGATGTGGCTGGAGTACCTCGTTGAGCGCATCGGCGGGCCCGAGGTCTTCGCGAACATCGCCGCGGACAAGCCCAACGCGTGGTCGGATCCCGCAGTGACCGAGGCGCTGACCAAGATCCAGCAACTGGTGGATGCCGGCGGCTTCGTGAACGGCTTCTCCTCCATCGCCGCGGACAGCAACGCGGACCAGGCCCTGCTCTACACGGGCAAGGCGGCCATGGTCCTGCAGGGCGGCTGGATCTACCAGGGCATGAAGAAGGACGCCGGCAGCTTCGTCACGGGAGGCAAGCTCGGCTTCACCACTTTCCCCACCGTTGAGGGCGGCAAGGGCGACCCCGCCAACGTGGTGGGCAACCCCTCCAACTTCTGGTCGATCTCCGCGAAAGCCACCGACGAGCAGAAGAAGGCCGCCCTCGAGTACGTCAAGGACGGCATGTTCACCGGCGCCGATACCGATGCCCTCATTGCCTCCGGAGCCGTTCCAGTGATCAACGGCATCGAAAGCAAGCTCGAAGCCTCACCCGACAAGGACTTCCTGACCTTCATTTACGGTCTCGCCAAGGACGCGCCGAGCTTCACCCTCTCCTGGGACCAGGCGCTGAGCCCGGCCCAGGGCGACGCGATGCTGTCCAACCTTGACCAGATCTTCCTCAAGAAGATCACCCCCGAGCAGTTCGTCGCCACGATGAACGCCACGATCGGGAAGTAGCGGCGTGACCAGCACCAGTCCCATCCGCCGTGGGGTCCGCGACGCGGGCCCCTCGGGGTGGCTGGCAGTGCCAGCCCTTGTCTTCTTCCTGGTGTTCGCCGTCGTGCCGCTGGCCGGCGTCGTCCTCCTCAGCTTCACCAGCTGGGACGGACTGCGCGAGATCCGGCTGGAGGGCCTCGCAAGCTGGACCACCGTGCTTACCGACCCTGTCACCGGCAACGCTCTCTTGGTAACCGCCAAGATCATGTTCTTCTCCTTCATCGTCCAGGCACCGATCAGCCTGCTTCTCGGCGTCTTCACGGCCGGAAAACAGAAGTACCGGGCAGCGCTCGCCGTCCTGTACTTCCTGCCCCTCCTCCTCTCCTCGGCCGCCGTCGCCATTGCCTTCAAGGCGCTGCTCGATCCGAACTTCGGCCTGGGCCCCGGCCTTCAGGTGCCCATCCTGATCCAGGACTGGCTCGGAAACTCTGACCTGGTCCTGTTCGTGGTGGTCTTCGTCATCGCGTGGCAGTTCGTCCCGTTCCACACCCTTATCTACCAAGGTGGCGTGCGGCAGATCCCCACCTCGCTGTACGAGGCGGCGGAGATCGACGGCGCGGGGCGGGTCCGGCAGTTCCTGAACATCACCCTGCCGCAGCTGAAATACACCATCATCACCTCCTCCACCCTCATGGTGGTGGGCAGTCTTGCCTACTTCGACCTGATTTTCGTGCTCACCGGCGGAGGCCCGGGCTACAGCACCCGGCTGCTGCCGCTGCACATGTACCTGACCGGCTTCAAGGCCAATGACATGGGCGCTGCGAGCGCCCTGGGCGTCATCCTCATCGCCATCGGACTGGGCCTGGCCCTGCTCCTGCAGCGCCTCGGCGGCAAGAACCGGAACGACAGCCAATTGGAAGGAGCCTGATGGCTTCCACGACACAGCTCCCCGCGGCACCTGAGGCACCGGCCCGTCCGCAGGCAGAGCCCCGGCAGAAGTCCAGGCGTGCCGGACGGCGCCGGCTGAACCTTCCCGGCGGCCTCGGCGGCTGGCTCTGGCTGGCGGTGATCGTCCTGCCGATCTACTACGTGGTGGTCACCAGCCTGAAGAACCAGGCAGGTTTCTTCGCCAGCAACCCCATGCTGCCGCCCGCCGAGCCCACCCTGGACAACTACAAGCTGGTGCTGGAGAACGACTTCGCCCGGTACTTCGTCAACAGCATGGTGGTCACGCTGGGAACCGTGATTCCCGCCCTGTTTGTCTCCTTCATGGCCGCGTACGCGATTGTCCGGGGCAGGGGCCGGTTCGTGAACTGGACCAACAACCTCTTCCTCCTGGGCCTGGCCATTCCGCTCCACGCCACCATCATCCCGATTTACTGGATGATCACCCGCGCCCATCTCTACGACACACTGCTGGCCCTGATCCTGCCGTCCATCGCGTTCGCCATTCCGGTGTCCGTCCTGATTCTCTCGAACTTCATGCGGGACGTTCCGAATGAGCTCTTCGAGTCGATGCGGCTGGACGGTTGCTCGGACTGGGCCATGCTGTGGCGTCTGGCCCTGCCAATGACCAAGCCTGCGGTGATCACGGTTGGTATCTACAACGCCCTCCACGTGTGGAACGGCTTCCTGTTCCCGCTGATCCTCACCCAGAGCCCGGCCACGCGGGTGCTGCCGCTGTCGCTGTGGACGTTCCAGGGCGAGTTCAGCGTCAACATCCCCGCGGTACTCGCCTCGGTGGTGCTGGCCACGCTGCCGCTGCTGGTCCTCTACATCGTGGCCCGCCGCCAGCTGATCAGCGGGCTGACCGCCGGTTTCAGCAAATAAATGCTCCCGAAAGGACCACTCTTGACTCACACAAAGCCGCTCCGGGTCGGCATGATGGGCTACGCCTTCATGGGGGCCGCCCACTCACACGCCTGGCGGACAGCGCCCCGCTTCTTCGACCTGCCACTGCAGCCGCAGCTCACCGCCGTCGCCGGCCGGAATGCCAGCGGCGTCAGGGCAGCCGCGGACAAGCTCGGCTGGGAATCGACCGAGACGGACTGGCGGCGCCTGATCGACCGCGAGGACATCGATCTGATCGACATCTGCACGCCCGGCAACACGCACGCCGAGATCGCGATCGCCGCCCTTGAGGCCGGCAAGCATGTCCTGTGCGAGAAGCCGCTGGCCAACTCCGTCGAGGAAGCGGAGCGGATGACCGTCGTAGCCGAGGCGGCCGCCAAGCGCGGCGTGTTTGCGATGTGCGGGTTCAGCTACCGCCGCACGCCTGCGCTGGCACTGGCCAAGCGCATGGTGGACGAAGGCCGGCTGGGAACCATCCGGCATGTCCGGGCGCAGTACTTGCAGGACTGGCTGTCCGATGAGAACGCCCCGATGACCTGGCGGCTGGACAAGTCCAAGTCCGGGTCAGGCTCCCTGGGCGACATCGGCGCGCACAGCATTGACGCTGCCCAGTGGGTCACCGGGCAGAAGATCACCGGCGTTTCGGCACTGCTCGAGACGTTCGTTCCGGAGCGTCCCCTGGCCGGGGACCTCGTGGGCCTGGGCGGTCATGGCGACGCCGGCGCGGATGCGCCGCGCGGAGCCGTCACCGTGGATGACGCCGCCATTTTTAGCGCCCGCTTTGAAGTCACAAGGTTCGACGGCGGCGGGTTCGACGGCGGCGCCGCCGCGGCAGGCGCCGTCGGCGTCTTTGAGGCGACGCGCTACGCGCTGGGACGGAAGAACGCGATGCGGCTGGAACTGAACGGCACCAAGGCGTCGCTCGCCTTCGACTTCGAGGACATGAACGCCCTCTCCTTCTACGATGCCGCCGAGTCTCCCGATGCCGGCTTCCGCCGGATCTTCGTCACCGAACCCGAGCATCCGTATGCCGGCAACTGGTGGCCCACGGGCCACGGCCTGGGGTACGAGCACGGTTTCACCCACCAGGTGGTGGACCTGGTCACCGCGATCGCGCAGACCACGCAGCCGGAGCCCTCCTTCGCGGACGCCCTGCAGGTCCAGCGCGTGCTGGCCGCCGTTGAGGCCAGTGCCGCCAACTCCAGCCAGTGGCAGAAAGTCTGAGAACCGTGAGCGCAGAAGGAACCCCGATGACCCGACCCATTACCCTTTTCACCGGCCAGTGGGCCGACCTGCCGTTCGAGGACGTGGCCCGGCTCGCCGGCGAGTGGGGCTTTGACGGCCTGGAGATCGCCTGCTGGGGAGACCACCTCGATCCGCGCCGCGCCGCGGAGGACGATTCCTATCTCCAGTCCCGGCTGGACATCCTGGCGAAGAACAATCTCAGGGTCTACGCCATTGCCAACCACCTCACCGGCCAGGCCGTGTGCGATGATCCGATCGACGAGCGCCACCAGGGCATCCTGACCCCTGAGGTCTGGGGCGACGGCGATCCCGAGGGCGTCCGCACCAGGGCGGCGGAGTCCATGATGGACACCGCCCGGGCGGCGGCCAGGCTTGGCGTCAAGACCGTGACCGGGTTTACCGGCTCCTCGATCTGGAAGGCCGTGGCGATGTTTCCGCCCGCTTCGGAGTCCATGATCGACGCCGGGTACCGGGACTTCGCCGACCGCTGGAACCCGATCCTTGATGTCTTCGATGAGGTCGGCGTGCGCTTCGCCCTCGAGGTGCACCCCTCCGAGATCGCGTACGACTACTGGACCACCAAGCGCACGCTGGAAGCCATCGGGCACCGGCCCGCTTTCGGCCTGAACTTCGACCCCTCCCACTTCATCTGGCAGGACCTGGACCCGGTGATGTTCCTGCAGGACTTCGCCGAACACATCCTGCACGTGCATGTGAAGGAGTCCGTGCGCCAGCTCGACGGGCGCAACGGACGGCTCGGCTCGCACCTGGCCTGGGCTGATCCGCGCCGCGGCTGGGACTTCGTGACCGCGGGGCACGGGGATGTGAAGTGGAACAGGATCTTCCGGACCCTCAACGCCATCGGGTACACGGGACCGACCAGCATCGAATGGGAAGACGCCGGCATGGACCGGATAATTGGCGCCCCGCAGGCACTCGAGCTGGTCAAGGACCTTGCGGCCATGGCCCCGCCGGCCGCGGCATTCGACGCCGCCTTCGCCTCCCGCTGAACCTGCAGCAAATTCACACTTCCGCTGGCCGTCTGGCCGGCGCCTAGCAAAGGAACCCCATGACAGAACGCAAGACCGCCCTGGTGGTCCGCGGCGGCTGGGACGGGCACCAGCCCTTCGAAGCCACCGAACTCTTCATCCCCTATCTCAAAGACAACGGATACGACGTCAGGGTGGAGGAATCACCCAAGGTCTACGCAGACACCGGGTACATGGCCGGCGTCGACCTGATCATGCAGTGCATGACCATGACCACCATCGAAAAGGACGAGTTCGCAGGCCTGCGTGCCGCCGTCGAAAACGGCACCGGCCTGGCCGGCTGGCACGGCGGGATCGCCGACTCCTACCGCAACAACTCCGACTACCTGCACCTGATCGGCGGCCAGTTCGCCTGCCACCCCGGCAAGCACCCTGATGAGTGCATCGGCAAGCAGTCGGACAACTACGTGCCGTACACCGTCAACATGCTCCCGGCCGCCGCCGATCACCCCATCACCGAGGGCCTCACCGACTTTGACCTCGTCACCGAGCAGTACTGGGTCCTGGCCGACGACTACATCGACGTCCTCGCCACCACCACCCAGAAGGTCCGCGAGTGGGACCCCTGGCACCGCGAGGTGACCTCACCGGCCCTCTGGACCCGTCAATGGGGCAAGGGCCGGATCTTCGTCGCTACCCCCGGCCACCACGTCGACATCCTCCAGGACAACAACGTCCGCACCATCATCGAAAGGGGCCTGCTGTGGGCAAGTCGCTAGACGCAGGAGAGCACACACGAGTAGGAATCATTGGCTGCGGCGCCATCATCGCCCAGTACCTGACCAACTTCCGCCGGCTGGACCAGATAGAACTGGTGGCCGTGGCGGACCTGGACCGGGCTCGGGCCCAGGCCGTTGCCGACGACTACGACGGCGTCCGCGCGCTTTCCGTCGAAGACCTCCTGGCCGCGGCCGACGTCGACCTCGTCCTGAACCTGACCATTCCGGCCGCCCATGCCGAGGTAGCCCTGAAGGCCATCGCCGCCGGTAAGAGCGTCTACGGGGAGAAGCCGCTGGCGGCGACAACGGCCGAGGCGCGGCAGGTGCTGGAGGCGGCACGCGAGGCGGGCGTCGCCGTCGGCTGTGCCCCCGACACGGTGCTCGGCACCGGGATCCAGACCGCCCGCAAGGCAATCGACGACGGGCTGATCGGCGCGCCGATCAGCGCAACAGCCACGATGGTGACGCCCGGCCACGAACGCTGGCACCCCAATCCGGACTTCTACTACCAGCCCGGTGGCGGCCCGCTGCTGGACATGGGCCCGTACTACGTCAGCGCGCTGGTCACGCTCCTGGGCCCGGTGGTCTCGGTCATCGGGGCCGCGAGCCATACCCGGAGCGAACGCACCATTGGGTCCGGGCCGCGTGCCGGTGAGACCGTGCCGGTGAACATCGATTCCCACGTTACAGGGGTGTTGGTTCACGCTTCGGGCGTGCTCTCCACCCTGTTCATGAGCTTCGACGCCGTGAAGTCCAAGTCGCCCAACATCGAAATCCATGGCGAACACGGTTCGCTGGTGGTCCCGGACCCGAACCATTTCGACGGCGACGTCCAGATCTTCCCGCAAGGTGCCGACGGCTGGCAGACACTTCCCGTCTCGGCCGGTTACGTGGATTCCGGCAGGGGATTCGGGATCGCCGACCTCGCCGCCACACCGCCGGGCGCCGAGCCGCGCGCCGGCGGCCAGCTGGCCTATCACGCACTCGAGGTGATGGAGTCGGTGCTTGCTTCAGCGCAGACCGGCTCCGCGGTGCAGATCCAGAGCACGGCACCACGTCCGGCGGCTGTGGAACTGACGACTCTGGCAGCGGAGGTTGCGGAGGTCAGCTCGTAGAGCATTGCGCCAGGGCGACCTCGCAGGGGTCAGCCCTTCCATTGTCCGGATTCGGCGGCGGCGGTATTTCCGCCGCCGCCTCACCCGTTACAGGGTGCGTCCTGACCGTTCGGGCGGGCCTGATCCGGGCGTTCCGGTGCCAGATTGGCTGACTCCGGGCGGTCCGGTCCCAGATTCGGTGGGTCCCGGCTGTGCGCTTTTCCGCAGCCTTCTACCGGGCAGTGGGGGTGCGGTGGAGTGGTAGGTGTGGCCGGTGGGTGTGGTGATTTCGATGGTGTGTCGTGGTCCGGGTCTGGGTTTTGCTTTCCAGCCGGGGAGTTCTTTGGTGTGGTTGCAGGCTTCGCAGAGGCCTGCGCCGTTGGCGAGGGATGTTGGGCCGTTGTTGTGCCAGGGGATGATGTGGTCGTGGTGGCGGATGGGGGCGTCGCAGTAGGGGGTGCGGCAGGTGTTGTCGCGGATTTGGATGAAGCGGCGCAGCGGTGGCGGGAAGAGCCGGCGCCGGGAGTCCATGGCCACGAGGTCGCCGGTCTGCGGGGCGGTGTAGAGCCGGCGCAGCCAGATCTTCAGTTCCTGCACGGCTTTCTGGCCTGCGTCCTTCTGGCCGGTGGTTGGGTCGGGCGTGTTTGAGCCTCCGGCCCGAGGTTCTTGTCCCTGCACCTGTCGGTGTTCTGGTGTTTGTTCTGGAGCCTTTTCCTCGTTGAGGAGGTTGCGTGCCCAGGGGGCGGGGACTACACCGTAGCCTTCGAGGCGTGCGGGTTCGGTATCGCCTTGGAGGAGGGTGCGGTCGGTCATGACGAGGCTGATGTCGATGCCGGTGATGCCGCCGGGCGTGCCGGTGGTCCATTCGACGAGGGTGTCGGCCTTGATCTGCCCGAGGCTGCGGGGGTCGCCTGCGGCGTGGACAGTGTCGGCCTGCCGGGTCAATGCCGCATACACGGCGACGCCCTCATGGGCGGGCAGCAACGCGGTCAGGTAGGTCATGCAGTCCGGAGCGGGGCGCAGGCTCACAGACCGCTCCGACGCGGCATGGCTGGCCCGCTGCGTGACCGAGCGGGAGTCCCGCCGAGTGGCGGCGGCCTTTACCGCGGCGATGACGGCCCGGGTCCCGACGCCGTTGAAGGTCCCGGTATCGGCGGCGAGCTCCTCATCGACCGCGGTCCGGTCCTCGACACTCAAACATGCTGTTTCTTTCACAATATGCATGGCGCGTTCTTCGTTGAGCTGGCCGGTGTCCAGGGCGGCCAGGGCGTGCGGCATCTCGGTGACCAGGGCCTTGCCCATGCCAAGCAGCCGGCCGCCGCGGTGCGGGGACTCGCCCCGGGCCAGGGCGATCTGCTCGGCCACCCCAAGGTTCTGTTCTTTGTGCCTTTTCTTGCCCAGGTCCTCGGCCGACAGAGTGCTGCGGTTGCCATGACCTGGACTGCTTTCGGCTTCGAGTTCAGCTTGTTCCTGACGCTGTTTCGCTTCGAAAGTGACGGCAAGCCGGGCCTGCTGACCAGTGGCCCAGCATTTGAATTTTTCCAGCGCCTGGGTCTGGTCGATCCGTCCGGGACCGTCGGCGGTGAGGTCGGCCGTCAGGATGACCTCTGCCGCCGCGAGCCTTGCGTCGAGACTCAGCCGAGGCGCATCAGCGACGGAGGGCGCACCGCCGGCGAACACCGCGTCGTAAAACAGTGCCTCGGGAAACGGATC
>NZ_JBHTSL010000018.1:0-76846 GCF_042795115.1 Arthrobacter sp. NPDC056493
GATCAGGGCGTTCCCAGCGCTGGGAACGCCCTGATCTGCGACCTAGTTGGGTGGGGCGGGGACGGCGGGGCCGGCGCCTTGGTTAGTCCCGGCGCCGGACGGCATACGCGAACAGCGAGGTCGTGGCCACGGTGGCCAGGTACCCGGCGATCACGATCAGCGAAATGCCCGCCCAGAAGTAGTTGGTGGTGCTGGCCTCCTGGCCGATGCCCGGCACGATCATCACCAGCGAATACACGGACACCGCGGCCGAGGCCAGACCCAGCACCACAGGCAGCCCGATCCACAGCCGGGCCGAACCCCAGTGCCCGCCGAAGCCGTCCCAGACGTTCCACTCGTGGCCGTCGTTGCGGAGAATCAGCCAGCCCGCGGGAATCATGAAACAGCCAACCACCAGGAACGCCGCCACCACGTCCGCCGGCCGGTGCCACTGGTTCACCAGTGTGGACATGCCGGACGCGATGGCAAACGTGCCGCCCACAAAGCCGGCCAGCGGACGCCACCGCGGTGACGCCATCAGGAACACGGCCGCCGCCGCGGACGCCGCCAGCGTGGTGTGCCCGGACGGCAGCGAATTCAGCTCCAGCGTCTCGACGCCCCGGAAAGGCCGCAGCGGCAGGAGGTCCTTGAGCACCTGCGTGGCGATGTTCGCCGCGACGCACGCCGCCACGGCAATGCCCGCGGCCCGCCACCGGCGGTGAATTACCGTCACCAAAAGAACAACGACGGCGGCCATCACCAGGGAGATGGTGGGCAGCCAGTCCAGGAACCGGGTGGTCACCTTGCCGGCGGGCCCGTGGATTTCCACGGCCTCCACCAGCGCGGACTCGTCGATGAACTGGCCCGTGGTGGTGCGGACGAAGTAGTAGTAGGTGGCGGCGAGGCCCGTGGCGCAGGCCAGGGTGGCCACGGCGAAGAGGAAGCCGGTGCCCGCTGCGAGGCGCATCCGTCCGGCTGCCGGCTGGCGGCGCGGCTTCTGACCGCCCTGCTGCTGGCGGCCTTGCTTCTTACGGCGGGGGTCCCTGAGCTGGAAAGTCATCGTAACAAGGGTGTCACAGTTTGCTGGGAGTCGCCTGCTTGCCTGGTGAGTGCGTTCTGATTTCATCCCGCAGCAGTGCGACACCCCGGACGTGAAATGGGCACGCGAGCAGCCGGAGGAAACCGGCAGCTGACGCTCCGTGCTGGCGCTGGATGGCCGCTAAAGTTGGTGCATGGGCGGTATTGCGGACGTACTTGGCCCCATCCTGGAAATAATGACGTGGGTGGGCTTCCTCCCCGGCGTGCCGTTGCTCGTCTGGGGACTGGTTATCGAACGGCGCCGCTGCGCCTGGACCAAAACCACGGGAGAGGTCTACACGGCCGGCGGCTTCACCGGCTTCCGGTGGACCGACCAGGCGAACGTCCCGCGCCAGACCCTGGTGGACTCCGACGTCGGGCGGGGCCTGGAGGCCGGTACCACCGTGGAGCTCCATTACGACCTCTGCCACCCCTCGCGGTGGGGCCTGAAACCGCCGAAGCACGACAACCTCATCCTGATCCTCGGCTGGATCCTTACCGGTGTGGGCATCGTGAGCACCGTCGGCGGCTTCGTGCTGCTGCTCTTCTGACGGGGCCGTCAAGGGCGGTCCTCCTGCGGTGCCCAAACAATCGGCCCGGAAAACCATTCCGGGCCGGACATGCGTCGGGTACCCGTGCCGCGGCGGGTACCCGGTCTGTGGGGCAGCGGGAGCTGCGTTTTTCGTCGGCTAGACGTGCGGATCGACCGTTGAAGCCCGGCTATCGCGCGGGGAGCGGCCGCCGCGCCGGTTCCTGTCGCGCAGGTGGTCCAGCAGCGCCTGTTCGGGATGCCCGGGGTTCTCAGCAAGGTGGCGCAGGAGCCGGCGCCGGACGTCGGACCGCGGATCGGCTGTGGCGAGCACGTTGTGGATGATGTCCAGGACCTGCTGATGGAGTTCCGAGTCGTCCACCATCACCGTGGTCGGCTGGCCATACGCGGAGTCAACCGTGGAGCCCCATCGCTCCGGCGGAATGGGTTCATACAGATCGCGGAATTCCGTGTGCATCACTGGCTCCTTTTTGCGGGGGGAAACTGCTTCATCGGGTTGCCGCCGCGTGCGATTATTCATTGCTGCTGCCACTCCTGCCGCTGGTGCCGGAGAGACCGTTGGTGCCGGAGAGACCGCCTTTGCCATCGAGCTGGCTCGAGGACGTTGAATCGTCAGTGGGTTCCGCTGCTGGGGAAGTTACCTGGGCCGGTTCCACGACCTCGACGCCGGAATCATCGGACGTTACGTCGGGGTCTTCGCTGGAATTGGCTGGGTCGTCGGGTGCCGGTTCTGCTGCCTTCGTGGAATGAGGCGAGGAGGTGGCAGGATTCAGCGGCGCCGATTTGAGCGCCGGTGACGAGGTCTTGGGCGTGGCCGTGGGGTTGGTGAGCGGCGACAGCCGCGGGGTTTCAGTGGAGCCGTCGAATTTGAGGACCGAGTCGCGGGGGCCCGGATCGCGAACAATTACGCCGGGTTCCTGACCTGTCGGCGCCCCGGTGACAGCCTGCGCCCAGACGGTGAAGCTGGCGAGTCCCACCAGCGGAATGCTCAGCAACGACCAACTCTTCATCGCCCTGCCACACCTCCTTCGTGAAACAACTTTGAGGCGTGAAGGTGAGGCAGGGATGAGACGCGGATGAGAGTCTTCTCATGCGGCCCGGCGGGCCGGATAACGGGAAGCGTCAGATGCGGCCCGCAAGGCCTAGACCGCGTGGCCTTCCGCATCATCAGCGGCCCCGGCTGCATCGCCGGCTGCATCTTCGGCCGCATCGCCGGGAGCCGCAGGGGACGGGCCGGTCAGGCTGACGAGGCGGTAGCCCACGCCGCGGATGGTCTGGATGCGGTCCTGGCCCAGCTTGTGCCGCAGGTACCGCACGTATACGTCCACCACGTTGGAGGACCCCTCGAAGTGGTAGCCCCACACCCGGCTCAGGAGCTGCTCGCGGCTGAGCACCTTGCCGGCGTTCTCCATGAACGTCCGGGCCATGACGAACTCCCGCGCGGACAGGTCGATCACGCGGCCGCCGATCTCGGCGGTGCGCAGGTTCACGTCCAGCGACAGGTCGCCACAGACGAACGTCGGGGCCGCGGAAACGGCCTGTGCGCCCCGGAGGCGGAGCTTGATGCGGGAGAGCAGCTCCTCGAACCGGAATGGTTTGGTCATGTAGTCGTCCGCACCGCCGTCGAGCGCCGTCACCGTGCTCTCCAGGCTGTCCGCCGCCGTCAGGATGATCACCGGAATCGTGGAGTGCATGTCGCGGAGGTTCTTGAGCACGGTGAGCCCGTCCATCCTCGGCATGCCGATGTCCAGGATGAGGAGGTCGAACTCCCCGGACGTGGCGTAATCCAGTGCCTTCACCCCGTCGGAGACCTGGGTGGTGGTGTAGCCGGCCGCCGTGAGGCCCTTGGCGAGGAAGGCTGCGATGCGCGGCTCGTCGTCGGCGATCAGGATCCGTGTCAAGGCGAGCCTCCCGCCCGGGTGGCCAATTCAATGTCCGACGCCGGTCCCGCCGGCTTTGGTTTGGCGCCGGCAGCGTGCGTTCCCTTATGTCGCGGACCTTTTGCCGGCCCCCTCACAGCGGGGCCCTTATCAGCGTGGCCCCTGGCCGCGGGGCCCGTAGCTGCAGCGCCTTCGCTGCCGCTTAGGCCGGCGGCGTCCTCGGCTGCGGAATCATCCGTTTCACCGCCAGCGTCCGTGCCGCCGGAAGGGATTCGGATCACGAAGCGGCTGCCCTTGCCCTCCTCGGACTCCAGCAGCACCATGCCGCCATGTGCCTCCGCGATGGCCTTCACGATGGACAGCCCCAGGCCCGAACCCTCCGAGGCTGCCGAGTTGCTGCCCTTGCCAAAGCGCTCGAAGATGCGCTCATGGTCGTCGGCCGGGATGCCGGTGCCGGTGTCCGACACCCAGATCTCCAGCTGCCGGGATGCCGAGCCTGCCAGCTCCCGCCCGACCACCGCCCGACCGCCCTGGGGGGCGCCGTCGTCGTTCTCCACCCAAGCCCCGCCAACGGAGATCCGGTCCGACTCGGAGGTGTGTTTGACTGCGTTCGCGGCGAGCTGCTCCAGCGCCTGGGTGAGCCGGCGGCGGTCGGCGCGGATCAGGCCGCCGGGCTTGGCGTCCAGATGCCACTGGCGCTCGCCGAGGACCCGGACCCGGTTCAGGACGTCCTGCAGGAGGTCGTCAGCCTCCACCCAGGTGGGCGTCACGAAGTCCGGGCGGCCGCTGCGGGCAAGGATCAGCAGGTCATCCACCAATACCTGCATCCGGTCCAGCTCGTCCAGGAGCAGCATGCGGGTCTGGTCGACGTCGTCGGGATCCTCGGCTCGAAGCAGCTCCAGGTAGCCGCGGATGATGGTCATGGGGGTGCGCAGTTCGTGGCTGGCGTCGTGGACGAAGCGGCGCTGGTTGTCGAAGCCGGACTCCAGCCGTTCGAGCATGCGGTTGAAGTTCATGGCCAGCTGGGCGACGTCGTCCGTACTGTCCGGCACCTCAACGCGTTTCGTCAGGTCCTCAAAGGTGGTGGCCTCCGTGGCCTCGCGGAGCCGCCGGACGGGACGCAGCAACCGCCCGGTGACCAGGTAGCCCACCAAGCCGGTCAGCGCGAGCGTCGCCAGGGACGCCAGGGCGAAGGTCCACATCGAACCGAAAACCTCGGCGCGCTGGGCGCCGATCTCGCTCGAGGCGATCAGCAGGCCCTGGTCCTGGCGGCCGCCGGCCAGGGAAACGGACGTAATGGCCAGGCGGACCTGCCGGCCGTCCAGGTCGATGTCGCGCATCACGGTCTGTCCGGCCACGCTCCAGCTCCAGACGTGGTCGGTGACGCCGGCCGTGTTCAGGTTGGTCGGCTGGTCCCCTTTGGGCAGGATGACGTTGCCCCCGCGGAGCATGGTCATCACGGACTCGTAGCCGCCGGGAGCCCCGTTGCGCAGATAGGTTGTAAAAAGGTCGTGCAGGGTGGTGTACGCGGCGCCGCCAAAATTCGGCCGGCCCTGTTTGGCAAGCTCGTCCAGGTTCTTGCGCGGCAGCTGCAGCTCCGCGTTGACGCGGTCGTTGAGGCTCTTCAGCTGGGCGGCATGGGTGGCCGCGCCGGCCACAAAGAGGCCCACAGCCATGAAGACGAGCAGCGTGGCCAGCAACCGGAAGCGGACGGAATGGACCTCCGTGCGGAATGCGCCGGCCGCATTCATGGGACTGCCCGGCGTCTTTTAATCTGTGGCGTCCGCAATGTGATGCACGGCAACGCCCGCCGGGCAGAATTTTTTTGAAATCCGGAGCGGCCGGCAAAGACGCTCATTGCCGGGTACTCGGAGTACTTGGTTGTACCCGGCCCGCCCATGGTCCGCCTCATTGGATCACCCGTTTCATGCTGATTCGGCGGTCCTCCTGGGACGAGGATCGCAGTAGTACCGCTCTAACTGCGGTAATACGAATGTAGCCCCGGGTTCTTGGGAAAAACTTGGTGTTTCCGGACCCCGCTGCCGTCCTCCCGGCCGGTTTCGGGGGAGCCGCGGGCCGCCTCAGCCGAGTGGTGGGTGGCTCGATGCAAAAGCAACCAAGTAGTGCCGCCGCCGAAATTCGAGTACTCGCTACTCGTGCCCCTACTTGCCTGAGTGACAAGTATGAATCCAAGCCATTCATGGGGAATGCAGGTCATGGGGATAGTAGGTGCAGACAAATGGTTCAGACGGTTGCAGAAGATACTCGTTGGTCCCGGAGAGTCAACGACGACGAGTACCTTCCTAACTCACTGGAAGAAGCCGGTGGCACAACAACGAAGTTGTCCATCAACATCCTGGGTCCACTCCGTGTCCGCCGCGGCGGCGTGGTCATCGGATCCCACGAACTTGGCGGTCCCAAGCCCCGCCAGGTCCTTGAAATCCTTTTGCTCAAGCTGGGGACCCCGGTCTCCAAGAACCACCTGATCGATGTTCTGTGGAACGGCCAGCCGCCGGCTGAGGCCCTGTCCACGCTGGAAAGCTACGTCAGCGTGCTGCGCCGGCACCTCCAGCCCGGAAGCGGCAAGGGCGGCGCCCTCCGCACGGTCACCGGCGGCTACATGATCGACCGCAGCATGGTGGACCTTGACCTCGACCGCTTCGATGACCTGCTCAAGCAGGCCGGGCATGCCTCTCCGGAGGAGTCCTTCCGGCTGCTCGAGAAGGCCCTCGACATCGCGTCGGTGCCGCTGCTCGGTGACGAGCTGCTGGCCGGCTGGGCCGAGGAGGAGCGTGCTCTTCACTCCGCACGCGTCGCCAGCATCAAGGCTCGGGCAGCGGAAGCCGCCGTCGCCGTCGGACACCCGGAGCGGGCGGTGGCCCTGGCCAGCGAACTGCTGGTGGACGATCCCATCAACGAGCGCGCCTGGACCGCACTGGTCCTGGGCCTCGAGGAATCCGGGCAGTACATGGAAGCGTTGCGCGCCTACGGACGGTGCCGCCGGGTCATGGACCAGGAGATCGGCTGCCTCCCCGGACGTCCGCTGCGTGAAGCACACGCCCGGCTGCTGCAGGCAACGGCCGCCAGCGAGGATGAAATGGACCTCTCAGATTCTGATGCTCCCATCCCGGCAACATCGCAGATCACGCGGGAAATCAGCATCCTGACCATCGACGACCACAGCACGTTCACCGAACTGCTGACCGCAGCCCTGGACCGCGAGCCCGACCTGCGGAGCGTCGCCTCGGCCACCACCGCCAAGAGCGGCGTGGAGCAGAGCATCGCACTCAAGCCCGACGTCGTTATCATGGACTTCCACCTGCCCGACGGCGACGGCCTCACCGCCGCTGCCCGGATCCTGGCCGACGCCCCGAACACCCGGATCGTCATGCTCACCGGCGACCCGACACCGGAAGCGCTGCGGACCGCCGCCTCGATGGGCATCTGCGCCTTCCTGCCGAAGGGCGGATCGCTGTCCACCCTCCTGGACACCCTCCGCTACGCACGGGCCGGCAACATGGTGGTCCATCCCTCGCTGGTGGCCCAGCTGGGTATGTCCACCCCCGCTCCGGCCCCCGCCGCCCGCGAAGTGGAGCCGGGCGGACCCGTCCTGACGCCCCGCGAACTGGATGTGCTCCGGCTGATGGCCGGTGGCCACGGCTCGAAGGAAGTGGCCAGCAAGCTGGACATCTCCCTCAACACCTGCCGCGGCTACGTGAAGGCAATCTTCGCCAAGCTCGGAACCCACTCGCAGCTCGAATCGGTCATGGAAGCGTCACGGCGCGGCATGCTCGAGCAGCCGAGCCATGGCTAGGCCACCGCTCCGCAAACCTGTTCTGTCCCGCCCGTTCGAATCGCCGGCCAACCACAATTCCGAGGTTTTCAAGGCCGTCCGGCGGTTCCTGCTGATGGGGCTGGTTGCCCTGGTGGTGGTCACCACCCCGGTGGCTTTCTGGATCTGGTCCGAGGCTGAACGCCACGCACTGGAGAACTCCAAGGAGGCCACCGACCACCTGGCCAACAACGTGGTGGGGCCGCTCCTGGACGAGGAAGTCCTGTCCGGCAACCCCACCGCCATTGAACGGCTCGACGAGCGCCTCCGTCCCTGGATGGACGACACGTCGGTCTTCGAGATTAGGCTCTGGAACAAGGACGGGCGCATCGTCTACTCCGAAGACTCGAAGCTGATCGGCAAGAAGTTCGACCTGCCGCACGAGGCGCAGGAGGTCCTGGACGGCGGTGACGTCCCCGCCAACCTGGAAACGCAGAAGGACGAGGTCAACACGCCCAACGTCGAAAACGGCGAGCTCGTAGAGGTCTACGTGCCGGTCACGGCCCCCGACGGGCAGAAGCTGGTTTTCGAGACTTATTACGACGACGACGGCGTCCGCCAGGAGCAGGCTTCCGTTCTGTTCGGCATGGCACCGCCGTTCCTGCTGTCACTGGCCGTCCTGCAGTTGGCGCAGCTGTTCCCCGCAGTCCAGCTGGCCCGCAGGATCCAGGCCTACGAAGCCGGCCGGAGCCGGCTGCTCCGCCGGGCCATCGAAGCCTCCGAGCTGGAGCGGCAGCGCATTGCCCGGGACCTGCACGACGAAGTGATCCAGGAGCTCTCGGGGCTGTCCTACGTAATGGAGTCCGAGGAACTGCACAGTCCGGTGGGCCAGCGGGCGCTGTTTTCCGACGCCCGGCGGATCCTGCAGGACAACGTCCGCAGCCTGCGGGCCATGACCAGCGAGCTGTACCCGCCGGACCTGAACCGGCTGGGCCTCTCCGGGGCGCTTGCCCGGCTCGGCGACCCGCTCGAGGAACGCGGGATCAGCCTTGAGCTCGATCTGCCGGAGCAGTGCGAGCTGGACCGGGACCGCGCGGCGCTGTTCTACCGGGTGGCCCGTGAGGCCCTGGCCAACACCGCCAAGCATTCCAGGGCGAGCAGGGCCGAGCTCCACCTCCGGCAGGACCGTGACCGTGCGGAGATCCGCATCCAGGATGACGGCTGCGGCTTCGACCAGAGCGAGGGGTCACCGGAGGGGCACTTCGGCCTGCGGATCATGAAGGACACCATCGGCGAGGCCGGCGGCACGCTCCAGGTGATGTCTGCCCCCGGCCAGGGGACCACGGTAATTGCCCGCTTCGGGGTCGGCAGCGCCAGGGTTCCGGCCTCCTTCGACCACGAGCCGGAACCGGTGCCCTCGGGGTAACTTCCGTCCGA
The DNA here is from genome assembly GCF_042795115.1 of Arthrobacter sp. NPDC056493. Classification (NCBI taxonomy): domain Bacteria; kingdom Bacillati; phylum Actinomycetota; class Actinomycetes; order Micrococcales; family Micrococcaceae; genus Arthrobacter; species Arthrobacter sp. NPDC056493. The sequence goes on from NZ_JBHTSL010000018.1 coordinate 8,696, forward strand.
GCAGCATTCCCCATCCGGGTCCCAAGGCCGCCGGCCCCTCCAATGGAGTGGGGGCCGGCGCAGTTTGCCGCCGGTACAGTGAATTCATGCCTCTCCAGTACCCGCCCCTCGAGGAGTTGCTGCCAAGCGCCCGCGTGGTGGTTCTGCCCATGCGCGTGAAGTTCCGCGGGATCCTGGAACGCGAAACGCTGCTCCTGCAAGGCCCGCTGGGTTGGGGCGAGTTCGGCGCCTTCCCTGAATACGGCGACGCCGAAGCCTCGCGCTGGCTCGCCGCGGCCATCGAAGCCGGCTGGCACGGTTTCCCTGAGCCGCTGCGGACCAGCATCCCCGTCAATGCGACAGTGCCCGCCGTCGAGGCGGGCCGGGTGCCGGAGATACTGGACCGGTTCGGCCGCGTAGACGCCGTCAAAGTCAAGGTGGCAGAACGCGGGCAGACGCTCGACGACGACGCCGCCCGCGTTGCCGCTGTCCGCGCGGAGCTTCCGGACGCCGCCATCCGCGTGGACGCCAACGGCGGCTGGGACGTTCCCGCTGCGGTAGCGGCACTGACCCGGCTGGCCGACGCCGGGCTCGAATACGCGGAGCAGCCGGTGCCGGCGATCGAGGGCCTGGCTGAGGTGCGCCGGCGGCTCCGTGCCGCGGGGGTGCCGGTGCTGATCGCGGCCGACGAAAGTGTCCGCAAGGAGGAGGATCCCCTCAAGGTGGCGCGGGCCGGCGCCGCAGATCTCCTCGTGGTGAAGGTGGCGCCGCTGGGGGGAGTCCGGCGCGCGCTGGAGCTGGTCGCCCAGGCGGGGATGCCCGCCGTAGTGAGTTCCGCCCTCGACACGTCAGTGGGGATCCGGGCCGGGCTCGCGCTCGCCGCCGCGCTGCCGGAACTGCCGTACGCCTGCGGGCTGGGAACGGTCTCGCTGCTCGCCGCGGACGTCACCGCCCAGCCATTGGTGGCCGACGACGGCGCCATCACCTTGCGTGATGCCGTCGCCAACGAGGAGCTGCTTGAGCAGTACGCCGCCCCGCCCGAACGCCGCGACTGGTGGCTCGCCCGGCTCCGCCGGGCGTACGCGCTGCTTCCCGCCACGGCCTAGCTTTCCCCGACGCTTCCTCACCTCTTGCGGGTTTTCCCCCGACCCTTCCTCACCTCTTGCGGGTTTTCCCCCGACGCTTCCTCACCTCCTGTGGGTTTTTCCCCGGCGCTTCCTCACCAGGGCCCGAGTTCACCGGATCTTCATCTGAGTGTCGGCTTCCGGTTCGCTTTCGATGGAAGGGTGGCGGTGCCGCATCTAAACCCTTGGAAGGTCTCTCTCCCATGTCTGAAATCTCCGGACGCAAGTTCGCCCTGCTGCCCATGCTGGGCCACACCAAAGGCAAGCGCAGCCCCATTACCTGCGCGCTCAAGTGCGACAACGCCTGCGCGGGCGATGTCTGCAACACGAGCTCCAACAGCTACTTCCGCGACATTGCCTCCACCACGCTGTCCCGCCGCGCCGCCCTGGGCTTCGGCGCCGCCGGTGCCCTCGCCGTCGTACTTGGCAGCGGCGTTATGTCCAGCGAGAAGGCCGTCGCCGACGGCGGAGCTGGACTGTCTGCCGCCGCGAAGAACGGTTTTGGCCCGGGGGCGTCCAAGCTGCAGTTCACTGCCATCCCCGCCGTTGCGTCCGACGTCGACGCCTTGACGGTGCCGGCGGGCTTCACCTGGCAGCCGGTGATTCGCTGGGGCGATCCGATTTTCAGGGACGCCCCCGCGTTCGAGCTGGAGAACCAGACCGCCGCAGCCCAGGAGCGGCAGTTCGGCTACAACAACGACTACTCGGACATCCTCGAGATCCCCGGCAGCAAGGGCAGGCGCGCGCTGCTTTTCGCGAACCACGAATACACCAACGAGAACATCATGTTCCCGGCCGGTATGCCGGCCGAGCAGAAGCGTGCGGTGGGTGCGGCCGCCCACGGCCTGACCGTCGTCGAGCTGGAGCGCAAGAACAAGAACAAGCCGTGGAGCTACGTCCAGGGCGCCCCGCTGAACCGCCGCTACCTGAACAGCACTCACTACGAGCTGACCGGCCCCGTCGCCGGCTCGGACCTGGTCAAGACCGTGGCCGACCCCGAGGGCCGCTGGATCAGCGGCACGCTGGGCAACTGCTCCGGCGGAACCACCCCGTGGGGCACCATCCTCTCGGGCGAGGAAAACTTCAACGGCTACTTCGTTGCGCCGGGCACGTCCGCCTCGGACAAGCGCTACGGGCTCACCAACAAGGCCACGGCGCGGCAGTGGGAGCTGGACGACCCCCGCTTCAACGCCAATAACGCCGGCTACGAAAACGAAACCAACCGCTTCGGCTGGATTGTCGAGGTGGACCCGTTCGACCCGACCTCCACGCCGAAGAAGCACTCTGCCCTGGGCCGCTTCAAGCACGAGGGCGCCAACGTGATTGTGGCCAAGTCCGGCCACGTGGTGGCCTACTCCGGCGACGACGAGCGCTTCGACTACCTCTACAAGTTCGTTTCCAAGGCCAAGTACCGCGAGGGCGACCGCAAGCACAACATGACGCTCCTCTCCGAGGGCGACCTGTACGTTGCCAAGTTCACCGGCAGCGCCCCAGCCGCGGAGATCGACGGCATGGGCTCCGTTCCGTCCGACGGCTCCTTTGACGGCACCGGCGAATGGCTGCCCCTGGTGGTCGGCGGCAAGTCCATGGTTGCGGGGATGTCCCTCGAGGATGTGCTCGTGTACACGCGGCTGGCTGCGGACAAGGTGGGCCCCACCAAGATGGACCGCTGCGAGGATGTCCAGCCCAGCCTCCGGACGGGCAAGGTCTACGTCGCCTGCACCAATAACTCGGACCGCGGCAAGGCGGGCAAGGAAGGCGCCACCGAGGTCAACCCGCGCAACGAAAACCGCGACGGCCACATCGTGGAAATCACGGAAACCGGCGACCAGACCTCCACACGGTTCACCTGGAACCTGCTGATGGTCTGCGGCGATCCCTCCACCGGCGACGTCACCTATTTCTCCGGCTTCCCGGCTGACAAGGTCTCGCCGATTTCCTGCCCGGACAACCTGGCCTTCGACTCCGTGGGCAACCTCTGGATCTCCACCGACGGCGCCCCCTCCGGCATCGGCAACGCCGACGGCCTGTTCAAGGTCACCCTGGATGGCCCCGAGCGCGGCCGCGTGGAGCAGTTCCTCGCCGTGCCGCGCGATGCAGAAACCTGCGGACCGATCGTCCACGACACCGAGCGCAGCGTTTTCGTCTCCGTACAGCACCCTGGCGAGGAGGGCACCTTCGAGGCGCCCCACTCCTACTTCCCGGACTACGTTGCCGCCGGCGCGACTCCCCGTCCGGGCCAGGTCCGCGCTCCCCGCCCGGCCGTGGTCCAGGTGTTCCGCGCCTAGGCTCCGCCTCGTTCTGACGCCGACGCCCCAATCGCTTCCTCACATCCGGTCGGGTTTTCCCCGACGATCCATCAGATCCTGCCGCTTTTAGCCAAACGCGTCCTCATTTTCCTTGGGAAAGTGAGGACGCGTTTGGCCCTGGGCGGCAGGAGGTGAGGAAGGGTTGGGGATGAGGCGGCAGGAGGTGAGGAAGGGTTGGGGGTGAGGCGGCAGGAGGTGAGGAAGGGTTGGGGGTGAGGCGGCAGAACGTGAGGAAGGGTTGGGGATGAGGCGGCAGGAGGTGAGGAAGGGTTGGGGGTGAGGCGGCAGGAGGTGAGGAAGGGTTGGGGGTGAGGCGGCAGGAGGTGAGGAAGGGTTGGGGGTGGCAGACTGGTTCGGTGACTTCCCACGACCCCGCCGAGCCTGCCGTCCCCGCTGCCGCTGAGCCTGAGTCCTCTTCTGTTGAGCCGTCCGGCGCCCCTGCAGACCCCGCTGGCACTGCCCAACCCGCAGCGTCCACGGCCAAGCCCGGGCCTACGCTGACGTCCGTGGCGTCCGCGCGGATTGCCGTCGCGTCGCTGCTCGACGGCGGCGTCCGGTACGTCGTGGTGGCGCCGGGCTCGCGGTCCGCCCCCATGGCGTATGCGTTGGCGGAGGCTTCGGCGGCCGGGAACGTCGAGCTGCTGGTCCGGATTGACGAGCGCTCGGCCGGCTTCACCGCCCTCGGCCTGGCCCTGGCCACGGGTGCGCCGGCAGCGGTGCTGACGACGTCGGGGACCGCCGTCGGGAATCTCCTCCCCGCGGTTATGGAGGCCAACCACGCAGCTGTCCCGCTGGTGGTGGTCTCGGCGGACCGGCCGGAGGAACTGCGCGGAACCGGCGCGAACCAGACCACCATCCAGCTGGACCTCTTCGGTGAGCACGTCCGCTTCGCCGTCGACGTTCCCGCCGGCGAGAGTCCGCAGCGCGCGGTGGAAACGTCGCTCGCCGCCGCCACCGGGGCTTTCGAGGATACGCCGCCGGGACCTGTGCAGCTGAACCTTGCCTTCCGCGATCCCCTGGTGCCCGACGCGGGGGAGCGGCTGCCCGAAGAACGCGGCCACGGGACCTTCCGGATTGGCACCGAACCGCTCACCATGACCCTCGATCCCGCCCCGGCCGAGCTCCCCGAGAGGCGCACCGTGGTCCTGGCCGGGCACGACGCCGGTCCGGTCGCCGAGGCTTTCGCCCGCGCCCACGGGCTGCCCCTGCTGGCAGAGCCGTCGTCCAACTCCCGCTTCGGCCCCAACGCGGTGGGGCCGTACCGCCTGCTGCTGGAGCACTTCGGACCGGACTCGGCGCTGCCGATCGAACGTGCGGTGGTGTTCGGCCGCCCCACGCTTTCCCGGCCGGTGTCGGCGCTGCTGGCCCGGACGGACATCCCGGCGGCCCTCTATGAGCCGGTGCCGGTGGCCTGGTACGAGCCAGGCAGACGCCGGGAAACGCCCATCACCAGCCTGCCCGAACTCGCGGAGTTCGCCGGCCGGGGCTCGTCCGCCTGGCTCGACGCGTGGCTGCTCGCTGGCGCCGCGGCCCAGCATGCCGTCGACGGCATACTCGCCACGGCAGAGGCAGCAACCGGCCCCGCCGTCGGCGCCCTCGTGTGGCAGCACGCCCGCGGCCAGCTGGTCCTTGGCTCGTCCAACGGCATCCGCGACGTCGACCTCGCGGGCCAGCCCGCCGCCGAGCCGTCCGCCACGGTGTTCGCCAGCCGGGGCCTCGCCGGCATCGACGGCACCATTTCCACCGCCACCGGCATCGCCCTCGGCGGCCACCAGGAAACCACCCTCCTCCTTGGTGACGTCACCTTCCTGCATGACGCCGGCGGCCTCTTCCTTGGCGCCGGCGAGGAGCAGCCGCAGCTGCGCATCGTGGTCCTCAATGACGCCGGCGGCGCCATCTTCAGCCTCCTGGAACACGGTGCGGTCGCCGAGGCAGGCGGCTACGGGGACGCCGTCGAGCGCCTCTTCGGCACCCCGCACTCAGTGGATATTGCGGCACTCGCCGCTGCGTACGGCGTCGGGCATTGCTCGGTGAGTACGACGGCGGGACTCGCCGAGGCGCTTGCCGCGCCGTTCACCGGACGCACCATCATTGAGGTGCGCACGGACCGGCATGAACTCCGCGCGCTGCACGGCACGATCAAGGCGGCGGTGGGTTCGGCAGTGGCAGGCGTGCTCGCGGGCTAGGACCCTCACGACACGCACCCGGTCCCGCGACGCGCAAAATTCCTTACGCAGGCGGAATTCCCTGCGCGCCGGCAAATGTGCGCGTCGCCGGGTATTTCCCGCGTCGTTCGGTCAGGGGCGCGTTGCGGCGGCGGCGATATCCACATGGCGCCACGGACGTCTGCCGGGCGGCGCCACGACCTGCGAGAGTACGAGCCATGGCAGAACTACCAAGGCTCGTCCTCGCCCGCGAGCACATTCAGCAGGGACTGACACCCAAGATGCTTGCCCGCCGCTGCAGTTCCGGTGCGCTGGTCCGGCTGCGGCACGGAGTGTGTGTGGACGGGGAAGCGTGGGGGTCCCTGCAGCCATGGGACCAGTACCGGCTGAAGGTGCAGGCGGCGGCCGAAACCTTCGCCGCGCCGACGGTGTTCGCGTGGCATTCAGCGGCCAGCGTTTGGGGCGTTCCGACAATCGGCCATCACCATCCGGTGCATGCACTGACGTTTCAGAACGACGGCGGCCGGTCCCGGGCGGGCGTACGCCGGCACTACGCGGCCCCGGCCGGCGTGAAGGTCTCCCGGCATGGCGGCCTCCTGGTGACAGGCCGCGTGCGCACTGTCCTGGACCTTGCGGCGTTCACATCCTTCGCCGAAGCCATCGTTCCGCTGGACCACGTGCTTAGACCTGACAAGGCCAGGAACTTGCCGGCACTGTCCAAGGAACAGCTCCTGGCCGAAATCGAGGGCAACTACACCACCGCAGCAGCGCGGCGGATCACCGCAGCCATCGAGTTCGCCGATCCGCTGTCCGCATCCGCGGGGGAGTCGTACGGCCGCGCGCTTATGCATGTGGCCGGCTTTGAACCGCCTGCACTCCAGCACGAGATCCGCGACGGGGGCGGGCTGATTGGCTACTCGGACTACTACTGGGACGGTGCCCGGGCGGCCGGAGAGTTCGACGGCGAAGAAAAGTACGTGAAGCCGGAATACCTAAAGGGCCGGACCCCGTCGCAGGCAGTGGTGGACGAGAAATACCGGGAGGACAGGATCCGGGCGACTGGCCGCACCGTGGTGAGATGGGTGTGGGCGGACCTGATGACGCCGGGACGGCTGGAACGGAAGCTGGCGACGGCGGGCGTGCCCCGCCGTCGTGCTCGGTCCGCACGGTGACGTCGCTGCATCTGGCGACGCGCAAAGTTCCCCACGACGCGCAAATGCCCCTGCGCTACCGGAATTCCAGTAGCGCCGGGGCATTTGCGTAGCGCCGGGGCACTTGCGCGTCGCAGGACGATTAGAGAACCCGGCTCAGGAACTCCTTGGTACGGGCATGCTGCGGGTTGGCGATGATCTCGCGGGGATCGCCCGTCTCCACCACGACGCCGCCGTCCATGAATGTCAGGCTGTCGCCCACTTCCCGGGCAAAACCGATTTCGTGGGTCACCACGATCATGGTCATGCCCGACTTGGCGAGGTCCTTCATCACGTTCAGGACATCGCCCACGAGTTCGGGGTCCAGGGCCGAGGTGGGTTCGTCGAAGAGCATCAGCTCGGGCTCCATGGCGAGGGCCCGGGCGATGGCGACGCGCTGCTGCTGACCGCCTGAAAGCTGCGACGGATAGTGGTCGGCGCGGTCGGCCAGCCCCACCCGGTCCAGCAGTTCCAGCGCTTTCTTGCGCGCTGCCTCACGAGGCTGGCGCTTCACCTGGACCGGCGCCTCCATGACGTTCATGAGGGCGGTCTTGTGCGGGAACAGGTTGAACCGCTGGAAAACCATACCGATCTCGCGGCGCTGCGCAGCGATCTCCTTGGTTTTGAGGTCGTGCAGCCGGCCGTTCACCTCGCGGTAGCCAATCAGCTGGCCGCCCACGGAAACCCGTCCGGCGCTGATGGTTTCCAGCAGGTTCACACAGCGCAGCATGGTGGACTTGCCCGAACCGGAGGGCCCGATGACAACGGCTACCTCGCCCTGGTTGACGGTCAGGTCGATGCCGCGCAGCACATGGTGATGTCCGTAGTACTTGTGCAGGTCCTCGATCCGGACCAGCGGCTTTTGGGCGGTGATCGTCATTTGGCGCTCTCCTCGGGGAAGTCCATCTTCAGGGCCGGTTCCGCTTCGGCGCTCGGGGCGCCGGCCGCGGCTGCCCTCGCTGCCGCGGGGTTCACGACGGCGGGTACCCGGTTGTCCACTCCCTTGCCGTAGTAGGCCTCGATGTAGTGCTGGCCAACCATCAGCACGCTGGTGATGACGAGGTACCAGATGGCCGCGACGATCAGCAGAGGCACCGGAAGATAGGTCCGGTTGGCCAGGTTGTTCGTCGCGAAGGTCAGGTCCAGTGTGAACGGCACTGCCAGAACCAGCGAGGTGGTCTTGAGCATGCCGATGGTTTCATTGCCGGTGGGCGGAACAATGACGCGCATGGCCTGGGGGAGGATGATCCGCCACATGATCTTGGTCTTGGCCATGCCCAGCGCCTCAGCGGCTTCCATCTGGCCGCTGTCCACTGACTTCAGTCCGGCCCGGAAGATCTCGGCAAGGTACGCCGACTCGTTCAGGCCAAGCCCCAGGATTGCGGCAACCAGGGCGGTGATGACAGTGCTGGTGTCCAGGCTGAACAGCTGCGGCCCGAACGGAACTCCGGCAGCGATCTTGGGGTAGAGGACCGATACCAGGCCCCAGAAGATCAACTGCGTGTACACGGGGGTGCCGCGGAAGAACCAGACCCAGGCCCAGCTGGACCAGCGGAACACCGGGTTATCCGATTGGCGCATGAAGGCCAGAATGATCGCCAGGACAATGGCGAGGATCATCGAGGCCACTGTCAGCAACAGCGTCCAGCCCACGCCCTGGACCACCTTGACGTCCAGGATATAGGTGGCCACGATGTCCCACCGGAAGTTCGGGTTGGTCACCAGGCTCTGCGCGAATACCGCCAGTGCGCCGAGGATGACGACGGCGCTGATCCAGCGGCCCGGGTGCCGAACGGGTACTGCATTGTTCAGGACCGGTGCGGTTTGATGATGGTGGTCCATCTGTGCACCTGACTTGTGGTCGGTGACGGGAGTGCTCAAGAGCCGGCCGCCGGGTTGACTTCGGATTTGGTGATGGCGCCTTCGCCATTGCCCCAGCCGTCAAGGATCTTCTTGTACGAGCCGTCAGCCATGAGCTTGGTGAGGGTCTTCTGGATCACGTCGGCCAGGGCCGTGTCCGACTTCGCCACCGCGATTCCCTGCGGGGCTGAATCGTATACGTCGCCGATCTTCTCCAGCTGGCCGTTGGTCTGCGACAGGGCGTAGCCGATGATGGGAGAGTCCGCTGCCATGGCGTCGATGCTGCCGTTGACCAGACGGGTGGTGACGTCAGTCTGGTTCTTCAGCGTGATGATGTTGATGGGCTGCTTGCCGGCTGCCGTGCACTTCTTGTTGCGGCCGGAAAGATCGGGATCTTCCTGAACGGTGCCGGTCTGGACGCCGATGGACTTGCCGCAGACGTCGTCCAGGGAGAAGCCCTTCGGGTTGCCCTTCTTCACAGCCCACGCGGTGCCGGCGTTGAAGTAGCTCACCATGTTGACCGCGCCGAGGCGTTCCTTGTTGATGGTGAAGGAGGAGATGCCGAGGTCATACTTCGGGCCCAGCGCGGGCAGGATGCCGGTGAATTCGGACGTCTGCACCTGCACCTTCAGGCCGAGGGTGGCGCCGATCGCCTTGGCAATGTCCACGTCGTAGCCAACGGGGGTCTGCCCGTCCGTGCCGATGAATTCCGCGGGGGCGTAGCTGGTGTCCGATCCGACAGTAAGAGTGCCCTTGGACTTGATCGCCTCGGGGACCGAGGCGGCCAGCGCGTCATCCTTCTGGACGGTCGAAGGGTCGAAGCTGGCCGCGGTGCTGCCCGACGGCGACGCCGCACCACCGGGGGCGGCGGACTCCGAGGCGTTGGTGCAGGCTGAGAGCGCCAGTGCGCCAATGGCGAGAACCGTGGCTGCCTTGAGCTTTGAATTGCCCACGAGCGAACGGGAGATCTGCATATTCTTACCTTTTGTTGCGGGAGGGATGCGGAACTAGCGGATATAGTGTAACGCCGATCAAGAGATGTGCGTCACAGGTAACTTAGTTTCACTATTGGATAACTGTTTGGAGGTTAAGCGCAAGGGCTTTTGGTGAGGGGGTGTCCGGGATATGAGACAAGCCTACCCGGCTGGGCTCAGGAGCTGATCCGCAGTGACTCCAGCATCGGACGGAACTTGGCCCACGTCTCCGCCAGCTCCGCCTCGGGCTGCGAGCCCTCAACAATTCCGCAGCCGGCATATAGCCGGACCGTGGTGGGCGACTCGATGACGGCCCCGCGCAGGGCGATGCCCCACTCGCCGTTGCCGGCAGCGTCCAGCCAGCCGACCGGGCCGGCGTACGGGCCCCGGTCCAGGTGTTCGAGCTTCCGGATCAGTGCCCCCGCAACCTGCGTGGGCGTGCCGCACACGGCGGCGGTGGGATGCAGCGCGTTGATCAGCGCCAGGCACGTGGGGACGTGGCCTTCCACCTCGGTGAGCTCGGCCTTGACGTCGGACGCAAGGTGCCACACGTTGGGCAGTTCCAGGATGAACGGCTCGTCGTGGGCATTCATGGCCTCGGAGAAGGGCGCGAGCTGGGTGGTCAGCGACTGGATGGCGATCTCATGCTCGTGCCGCTGCTTCTCTGATCCGGCCAGTACCCGCTCGGCGTAATCCAGCGGCAGCCCGGCCTCGCCCACGGCGTCCCGGCGGTCCAGCGTCCCGGCCAGAACCCGGGCCTGGGCGGTGCGGCCCTCCACCTGGATGAGCATTTCCGGCGTGGCCCCCACGAGGCCGTCCACGCCGTAGGTCCAGCATTCCCGGTACCGGCCGGCCAGTTGCCGCAGCACCTCCGCCGCGTTCACGCCTTCCGGAACCGTTGCCACAATGTCGCGGGCCAGGACCAGCTTCTCCAGTTTCCCGGTGCGGATCTCGGCAACGCCGGCAGTGACGGCGTCCATCCAGTCCTCTTCGCTGAGGGAGCCGGTCTGCAGCGTGGCCTCTTGTGAAAAGGTCGGGGCCGGATGTACGACGGCGGCGGCTGGGTCCGCCGTCAGCGCACCGTCTGTGGGGGAGCCGAGTATTGGGGAGCCGACGGCGGGCGGCGGGTCCGACTCCAGCCATCCCTTCAGGGCGGCGACGGCGCCGGCCCCGGTGAGTTCGCCGTCGTCGGCCGTTATCTGGGTGAGCCAGGCGCGGCCGTCCCGGACGCCCACCACGATCTCCGGCACGATGAGGCGGGATTCATGGTCCGAAGCCTTGGAGAACGCGAAGGACCCGAACGCCACCGGGCCGGTGCCCGGGCACTCCACGTGGTCTGTGATGTCCGCCTCGATGACCAGGTGGCGCCACCAGATGTCTGCCTCGAGGAACCGGTCGGGGCCCATTGCCGTGAAGCGGGCAGCCTCGCCGAAGCCCACCAGGCCGGCCTCACGCCGGGTCCAGCACAGCACATCATCGCGGACCAGATACGACGGCAGCCCCTCGGGAGCCGATTCTCCATCCAAAGGGACTGTCAGGGTGCGGAGCGTGCTGGTCATGATGGGTCAACAGTACTCCGCGCAGCAAGTTGGGAGCGTTTCCCGGCGGATCAGCCGGGCCACCACGCCCGGCGGCGGCCGTGTCACGGAGCCTGCTGAACTTTTGAGACAATGACATGGTGAACCGAGCATCCTTGGATAAGCGTCCGGACGAAGTAGCCACGATGTTTGACGACGTCGCACCCAAATACGACGTCGTCAATGATGTCCTCTCGATGGGGCAGACGCGCCGGTGGCGCAAGGTTGTGGTCGAAGCCATGGACGTCCGGGCCGGCCAGCGGGTGCTGGACCTGGCCGCCGGAACGGGCACGTCCAGCGAGCCATATGCCGATGCCGGCATAAACGTGGTGGCCTGCGACTTCTCCCTCGGCATGCTCAAGGTGGGCAAGCGCCGCCGCCCTGACATCGACTTCATCGCCGGTGACGCCACCAACCTGCCCTTCGCCGACAACACCTTCGACGCCAGCACCATCTCCTTCGGCCTGCGCAACGTCAACGAGCCCAAGAAGGCGCTGGCCGAGATGCTCCGGGTGACCAAGCCGGGCGGCAAGCTGGTCATCGCAGAGTTCTCCCAGCCCGTCGTTCCGCTGTGGCGCACCATGTACACCGAGTACCTCATGCGGGCCCTGCCGGCCATCGCCACCAAGGTCTCCTCCAACCCGGACGCCTACGTCTACCTCGCCGAGTCCATCCGCGCCTGGCCGGACCAGGACCACCTCGCCGCGTGGCTGCAGGACTCCGGCTGGCAGGACGTCACCTACCGCAACCTGAGCGGCGGCATCGTGGCCGTCCACCGCGCCCACAAGCCCCTCACCGGCAACGGATCGGCGGAAGCCATCGCCGCCCACACCGGCCCGGTGGCCAAGCTGCGCCGCAACCTCCCGCGGACCGCCCGCTGACACTGTGAAAGTACTGATTGTTGGCGCGGGTCCCGCCGGATCCACCGCCGCGTATTACCTTGCCAAAGCCGGCATCGATGTCACGGTCCTGGAAAAGACCAGTTTCCCGCGCGAAAAAGTGTGCGGCGACGGGCTCACCCCGCGGGCCGTCCGGGAGATCCAGAAGCTCGGCCTGCCCCACCCCGAGCACGACGGCTGGCGCCGGAACAAAGGGCTGCGCCTGCTCGCCGACGGCCGCAGCCTCGAACTGCCCTGGCCGGAGGTGTCCGATTTTCCGCAGTACGGCCTGATCCGGACCCGCCTCGGCTTCGACGAGGAACTCGCCCGGCACGCCCAGGCTGCCGGCGCCACCGTCCTGGAACGCCACAGCGTGACCGAGGCGCTCCGCGGCGATGGCGGCCGGGTGACAGGCGTGCGCGCAGCGCTCCTGGACGAGTCCGGACGGAAGACGGGGGAGACGCTCGACTTCAGTGCCGACGTCGTCCTCGCCGCCGACGGCAACTCCACCCGCACCGCCGTCTCCCTCGGCATCCGGAAGCGCGACGACCGGCCCCTGGGCGTGGCCGTCCGCACCTACTTCACCTCGCCGCGGCACGACGACGAGTGGATGGAAGGCTGGCTGGAGCTTCCCGGCCGCGACGGCAAGCTCCTGCCCGGCTACGGCTGGGTGTTCGGCGTCGGCGACGGCACGTCCAACGTGGGCCTCGGCATCCTCAACTCGTCCAGGGAATTCGGCAAGCTCGACTACAAGCAGGTGCTCCGCGAATGGACCGCCGGCATGCCCGCCGAGTGGGGCTTCACGCCGGAGAACCAGATGGGGGAGATCCGCGGCGCCGCCCTGCCCATGGGCTTCAACCGCACCCCGCACTACTCGCCCGGCCTGCTGCTCCTCGGCGACGCCGGCGGCATGGTGTCCCCGTTCAACGGTGAGGGCATCTCCTACGCCATGGAGTCCGCCCGCTTCGCGGCCGAGTTCATCATTGACGCTTCGGGGCGGGTCGCTTCCGGCGGCTGGAACGCGTCCGACGCCGACACCCGGCTCGCCGGGTACGCGGACTATGTGCGCGGACAGTGGGGATCCCACTTCACGCTGGGGCGTGCCTTCGCGGCGCTGATCGGCAAGCCCGCAGTCATGAAGCTCGCGCTGCGGACCGGGATGCCCATTCCGGTGCTGATGCGCTTTGTGGTCCGGCTGCTGGCAAACCTGACCGACCCGTCGGCCAGGGGCTTCGAGGACCGCGTTATCCGCGTGCTCGAACTGCTGGTTCCGGCCACCTCCAACACCTCCGCCCTTGCCCCCTCCGGCTCCAAATCAGCGGTTTCCGCAACAAAAAGTTAGGGTTAACCCGTGACCAACTCCGCGAACCACAGCTGGACGCACGCCGGGCACGGCCTGCCGGACTCCGAACCCAGCCTCAACACCACCGCCATCGCCACCGGACTGCAGCTGCCGGCAGGTTTCGCGGCCATCGCGGGGGACCCCGACCTGGGTCCTGCCATCACCACCAACCTGGCCCGGGTGGAGAAGAAACTCCGCGAAGCGATCGCCAACTCCGACCCCCTGGCTGACGCAACGTCGCGTCACCTCGTGGAAGCCGGGGGCAAGCGCATCCGCCCCCTGCTGACCCTGCTCTGCGCGCACCTGGGTGACGCATCGCTGCCCGCCGTGGTGCAGGCCGCCGTCGTGGTTGAGCTGACCCACCTGGCCACCCTGTACCACGACGACGTCATGGACTCGGCGCCCTTCCGCCGCGGCGCCCCCACGGCGCACGAGGTCTGGGGCAACTCCGTGGCGGTCCTCACCGGAGACCTCATCTTCGCCCGCGCGTCCATCCTCGTGTCCGAGCTCGGCTCCCGCGCGCTCGGCATCCAGGCCCGGACCTTCGAGCGGCTGTGCCTCGGCCAGCTGCACGAGACCGTCGGGCCGCGCCCGGACGAGGACCCGGTGGATCATTACCTGTCCGTGATTGCGGACAAGACCGGTTCGCTGGTGGCGGCCTCCGGCCAGTTCGGCGCCATCTTCTCCGGCGCCGACGAGGCCTACGAGAACGTCCTGGTGGAGTACGGCGAGAAGGTGGGCGTCGCGTTCCAGCTCGCCGACGACGTCATCGACGTTACGGGCGTCAAAGTCAAGTCCGGCAAGTCCCCGGGCACCGACCTGCGCGAAGGCGTGCCCACTCTTCCCGTGCTGCTGCTCCGCAACGCCGCAGCGGCGGGTGACCAGTCCGCCGTCGAACTTCTCAAGCTGATCGACGGCGACCTGTCCTCGGACGAGGCCCTCGCCGAAGCCGTCGCCGGGCTGCGCGAGCACCCGGTCACTGCCGAGTCCTGGGTGGTGGCCCGCGCGTGGGCGGCCGACGCCATCGCCGCGCTGGACCCGCTGCCCGAGGGCGTTGTGAAGGCCTCGCTGTCCAGCTTCGCGCACGCCGTGGTGGACCGCGCCAGCTAGTTTTTCGCAGCTATTTTGGGCCCGGCGCCGATGAGGTGCCGGGCCCTTCTGGCTTGACTGGCTTGGGCTTGACGGGCTTGGGCTTGACGGGCTTAAACGGAACGGCCCCGGTTCTGCGCAGCGTCACGAGTCATACGCTGCGCGGAACCGGGGCCGTCTCTCCGTTCGCATCAAATCCACCGGAGGCATTCAGTGGATCCGAGAAACACTCTATGACAGCTTTGTCACATCTCCAAAATCCCTGTTAACCAGCGTGTCATACGCCGCGGGCTGCCGGTTTTCCCCATCTTTGGCCGCCGATGCCGCGCCGCGCCCGGCGTGTTGCCGGGACTCGCCGCCGCCCTGCCCCAAAGCCGGGGAATTTCAGCAGCCGGTTGTCCACATGGGCGCGTCCGCGGGTGTACGGGCAATCCGGGAATGGCTGTGCTGGACACATGGAACTCACTTCGTACCTCAGGCACGTCGGCTCCGTGGCGCGGATATCAACCCTGCTCGGAGCGGGATTCTCGGAGCGGGGGATCAGGAACGCCGTCGCCACGGGGGAGATCGGCCGGCTTCGCCACGGGGTTGTGGCCCTTCCGGGTGCGGCCCCGGACGCGCTGGCTGCGGTGCTGGGCAACGGGCTCCTCACCTGCGCCTCGGCCACCGCGCACCACAGAATCTGGCGCCTGCACGAACCTGTCCGAGTGCATCTGCTCTGCCGGCACGGGACAGCCAAGGGCGTCGTGACGCACCGCGGCTCAGTGGTGCCACAGGATTTCCCGTGGCCCGTGGCCGGGCTGACGGATACGTTGCTTCACGCTCTAAGGTGCCTGCCGGCGCTGGAGGCCGCCGTCGTCGTCGAAAGCGCCCTGCGACAGGGGCGGACCACCTTGCCCTATCTGCGGGAAAGGCTGCCGGGAAACCGGAACGGGGTTGCCCGCCAAGTGCTGGAACTCGTGAACGGAACGGCGGATTCCCCCATCGAGGTGGTGGCGCGGCTGATGTTTCGCGCGCACGGCATCCATACCGAGACCC
This sequence comes from Arthrobacter sp. NPDC056493, assembly GCF_042795115.1. Classification (NCBI taxonomy): domain Bacteria; kingdom Bacillati; phylum Actinomycetota; class Actinomycetes; order Micrococcales; family Micrococcaceae; genus Arthrobacter; species Arthrobacter sp. NPDC056493. Next base: position 24,221 of record NZ_JBHTSL010000018.1, read on the forward strand.
AGGTGGAGTTGCCGGGGATCGGCATCGTGGACTTCCTCTTGGAGGGATTCCTGATAGTCGAGCTGGATGGCATCACGCATTTGGAACCAGCCCAGGTGAAGAAGGACCGGCGCAGGAACAATGCCAGCACCCTGGAGGGCTATGCGGTGCTCCGTTACGGCTACCGTGACGTGGTCTACAACCCCCAGAAGGTCATCGACGAGGTGTGGCAGGTGCTCCGCGGCCGCGTGGTGCGCTGAAATTCCCCACGTTTGAAACCGAAACCCCGGCCCGGCACGGCGTTTCCGCGCAACACGCCGCACCCGGGCCCCAAACGTGGTGGAATTCCGCGGGGGAAACCAGGGAAGGGTTAGTCCTCGTCGTTGAAGGCCCAGTCGAACATGTCGAAGACGAACTCCGAGAAGGTGCCTTCCTCGCTCTTCCACTGGCCGCGGGCGTTGTTCCGGCGGTACACGATGGGGTCCGGAACGCTCAGGTCGCCGGTGCGGAAGCCCCAGGTGAAGTTTTCTTCCTCGTCCTCGAGGAACATGAGGAAGCCTTCGTCGTCCACTTCGAGTTCCTCAGGGTCCCAGAAGTAGTGGTAGGCCTCCATAAGGTCCTCGCACCCGCCGAGCGCCAGGTAGAACTCGCGCAGCACCAGGGGGATGGTGAACTGGTGATCGGAGAGCTCCGCGTCCAGTTCCTCGGCGGACAGCCCGTCCTCTTCCTGCCATTCGTCTTCGAGATACTTCGGAACAAGCGCACGGAACTTCTCGAGGAACATGTCAGTCATGGCTCTTATCCTAGCTAATCCCGGCCCCTCGAATTCCCCGGTTCCAGACCCAGCCGGTGCCACCCCCGGACGGCCAGCGGAATGCGCCACGAGCGGCGCCAGGCCACCACCCGGAACACGAAGACCAGGGCCGCCACGGCGCACGCCGAGAAAGGATTGAAGGCCCCCAGAACCCACAGGATCGTGGTGAGCGCAGCGCCCGTGAAAGCCGGCAGCGCATAGAGGTCCCGGGCGTCGAACAGCTGGGGCACCTCGTTGGCGGTGATGTCGCGCAGGAGCCCGCCGCCCACCGCCGTCGTGACCCCGAGCAGCGCGGCAGCGACGGGGTTCATTCCCAGGGACAGGGCCTTGAGCGTGCCTGTGATGCAGAACAGGGCCAGGCCGGCGGCGTCGAACAGGGTGAGGAGCGAGGTGTAGCGCTGCACGCTGGAGAACAGGTAGTACACCAGTCCGGTGGCCAGCAGCGGCGGCACCAGATATGCCGGATTGGTGAACGCGGCGGGCGGGCCGGAATTGAGGATGATATCGCGGATCACGCCGCCGCCCAGCGAGACCAGGGAGGCGAGCAGGAGGGACCCGATGACGTCGAACTGCTTCCGCGCGGCGAGCAGCGATCCGGAGACCGCGAAAAAGAAGATGCCGGCCAGGTCCAGCCATGCCAGGGCGATGTCAAAAGAGAATGTCATGGAGCGTCCCGGCATATTTCAAGGGGCGGACAGTGCAGCTCCAACGTTACGCTAGCCCCTATGAATAGCCCGATCCTGATCGCCTGCGCCCATGGGACCTCCAACGCGCAGGGAGCCGCCGAGGTCAACGCCCTCCGTGACGCCATCGCCGCGCTGCGCCCGGGGCTCGACGTCCGCGAGGCATATGTGGACGTCCAGCAGCCCGATCTGGTGGACGTGGTGGCCGGGCTCCCCCGGGACCCCGCCGCTTCCGCAGCGGCGGCCGACGGCGGTGCTGCCGCCGGCAGCTCGACGCACGCCTCCGCCGTCGTCGTGCCTTTGCTGCTCAGTGTTGGCTATCACGTGAAGGTGGACATTGCAAAGGCTGTTAAGAGCCGGCCGGGCACGGCGGCCGCGGCGCCGCTGGGACCCGACCCCCGCCTCGCCGCCCTGCTCAACCAGCGGCTGCGGGAGGCCGGTGTTACGGACAACGACGCGGTCGTCCTCGCCGCCGCGGGCTCCTCCAACCCGAACGCCGCGGTCAGCGTCGAGAAGCTGGCCGAACAACTGCGGACTCTCCGCTCCAACCGGATTGTGCCCGCGTATGGCGCCTCGGCCAAGCCGTCGGTGCCGGAAGCCGTGGCCATGCTGCGCGAGGAGGCAGCCGGCGGTGCCGGTGCAGGGGAGTCTGCCGGCGGCGTGAGCGTCGGTGGCCGCGTGGTGGTGGCCTCGTACCTCCTGGCGCCCGGCTTCTTCCACGACCAGCTCGCCAAGGCCGGGGCGGACCTGGTGACCGAACCGCTGCTGCCCTCGCCGGTGCTCGCGGAGATCGCCCTGGAACGCTACGACGCCGCGCTGGCGGCCCACGCCGTCACGTCCTGAAAAGCGCCGAAAAACGCAGCCGCGGAAAGCACAGCCTGCGGCGCCGTTCAAGGCCTCCCGGCGAGTCATGACGAAATGTTTCCTTAGGTGACTTAGCATTTCCGGGCCTTTGTGACGTTTTTCGGGGCGGCTCTACAGTCGATGCATGACTGATACAGCTCTAGCCGGAGCGTCCACGGACAAGCCCGCGCGCCCCGCCCGTGCCTCCCGACCCGCCGCCAAGCCTCACGGCCAGTGGAAGGTGGACGGAACCACCCCGCTTAACGCCAACGAAACCTGGAAGCAGGAAGACGACGGCCTCAACGTCCGCGAGCGTATCGAGTCCATCTACGCCAAGGAAGGCTTCGACGCCATTCCCGGCCAGGACCTGCACGGCCGCTTCCGCTGGTGGGGCCTGTACACCCAGCGCAAGCCCGGGATCGACGGCGGCAAGACCGCCACGCTGGAGCCGCACGAGCTCGAGGACAAGTACTTCATGCTCCGCGTCCGCATCGACGGCGGCGCGCTGACCACCGAGCAGCTGCGCGTCATCGGCCAGATCTCCGTGGACTTCGCGCGGGACTCCGCCGACCTCACGGACCGCCAGAACATCCAGCTGCACTGGATCCGCGTGGAGGACATCCCCGAGATCTGGCGCCGCCTCGAGAGCAACGGCCTGTCCACCACCGAGGCCTGCGGCGACGTTCCGCGTGTCATCCTCGGCTCCCCGGTGGCCGGCATCGCCAAGGACGAGATCATCGACCCCACCCCGCTCATCGCCGAGCTGGGTGAGCGGTTCATCGGCAACCCGCTGCTGTCCAACCTGCCGCGCAAGTACAAGACCGCCATCACCGGCCACCCCAGCCAGGACGTGGTGCACGAGATCAACGACTTCGCCCTCGTCGGCGTCAAGCACCCGGAACTCGGCATCGGCTACGACCTCTGGGCCGGCGGCGCACTGTCCACCAACCCGATGCTCGGCAAGCGCCTCGGCGCCTTCGTCACGCCCGAGCAGGCCGCCGACGTATGGCTCGGCGTCACCAGCATCTTCCGCGACTACGGCTACCGCCGCATGCGCACCAAGGCGCGCCTGAAGTTCCTCATGGCCGACTGGGGTCCCGAGAAGTTCCGCCAGGTCCTCGAGGACGAATACCTCGGCTACAAGCTGGCCGACGGTCCCGCCGCGCCCAAGCCGTCCACCCCGGGCGACCACGTGGGCGTGCACGAGCAGAAGGACGGAAAGTTCTTCATCGGCGCCACCCCGATTGCCGGCCGCCTCTCCGGCGCGCAGCTCGTGAAGCTCGCGGACACCCTCGAGGCCCGCGGCTCCTACCGCCTGCGCACCACCCCGCACCAGAAGATCGTGGTGCTGGACGTGCCCAAGGACGAGGTGGAGCCGCTGGTGGCCGAACTCGACGCCCTGGGCCTGTCCGCCCGCCCGTCCGTGTTCCGCCGCGGCACCATCGCCTGCACCGGCATCGAATACTGCAAGCTGGCCATCGTGGAAACGAAGGTCACCGCTGCCACGGCCGTCGCCGAACTGGAACGCCGCCTGGCCGACCTCACAGACAGCGGCCAGCTCCCGCAGGCCCTGTCGCTGCACATCAACGGCTGCCCCAACTCCTGCGCCCGCATCCAGACCGCGGACATCGGACTCAAGGGCATGATGCTGCCCACGCCCGACGGCGACCCCACCCCGGGTTTCCAGGTCCACCTGGGCGGCGGGCTGGCTTCCACCGACCGTGAAGAGGCCGGCCTGGGACGCACCGTCCGCGGCCTGAAGGTCTACGTCGCGGACCTGCCTGACTACGTCGAACGGGTAGTCCGCAAGTTCGTCGCCGACCGCGCCGAGGGCCAGACCTTCGCCGAGTGGGCCCACGCAGCTGACGAGGAGGCACTCCAGTGATCCCGGTTCAGTCCCAGCGCTCCCACGACGAGCTGAAGGCCCTGGCCGAGGCTGGCGCCGCCGAGCTCGGCTGGGATGCCCCGGCCCGCGACGTCATCGCCTGGGTCGAGCGCAACTTCGACATGCCCGCCGTCGCCGTCGCCTGCTCCATGGCAGACGCCGTCCTGCCGGCACTGGTCGCTGACCAGCTTCCCGGCGTCGACGTCCTGTTCCTGGAGACCGGCTACCACTTCCCGGAAACCTACGCCACGCGTGACGAGGTGGCCGCGAACCTCCGCGTCAACGTGGTGGACGTGCTCCCCGAGAACACCGTGGAGCAGCAGGACCGGCTCCTGGGCAAGGACCTGTTCGCCCGCGATGCCGCCCAGTGCTGCGCCCTCCGCAAGGTGGCCCCGCTGCGCCGCACGCTCTCCGGCTACGAACTCTGGTTCACTGGCGTCCGCCGCGACGAGGCCCCCACCCGCACCAACACTCCGCTGGTGACGTGGGACGAGGCCAACGGCCTGGTCAAGGTCAACCCGATGGCCGCCTGGACGTTCGACCAGCTGGTGCAGTACTCCGACGACAACCTCCTGCCCGTCAACCCGCTCCTGTCCCAGGGCTACCCGTCCATCGGATGCCAGCCCTGCACCCGCAAGGTAGCCGCCGGCGAGGACCCCCGCGCCGGCCGCTGGGCAGGAACCAACAAGACAGAATGCGGACTACACGTATGAGCACTTTCCTAACTGAGGAGACCACCCTGGTGACCGACGCAGCTGCCTCAACGCGCCTCTCCAGCCTGGACACCCTCGAATCCGAAGCGATCCACATTATCCGCGAGGTTGTGGCCGAGTTCGAGAAGCCGGCCCTGCTGTTCTCCGGCGGCAAGGACTCCGTGGTCATGCTGCACCTGGCCACCAAGGCGTTCTGGCCGGGCAAGGTCCCCTTCCCCGTGCTGCACGTGGACACCGGCCACAACTTCCCCGAGGTCATCGATTTCCGCGACCGGACCGTCGAACGGCTGGGACTGAAGCTCGTCGTCGGCTCCGTCCAGGAGTTCATCGACCGCGGCGAACTCGCCGAGCGCGCCGACGGCACTCGCAACCCGCTGCAGACCGTCCCGCTGCTGGACGCCATCCAGTCCAACAAGTTTGACGCCGTCTTCGGCGGCGGCCGCCGGGACGAGGACAAGGCCCGCGCCAAGGAGCGCATCCTGAGCCTGCGCGACGAGTTCGGCCAGTGGGACCCGCGCAACCAGCGGCCCGAGCTGTGGAACCTGTACAACGGCCGCCACACCGTGGGGCAGCACGTGCGTGCGTTCCCCATCAGCAACTGGACCGAGCTGGACGTGTGGCGCTACATCGAGCGCGAAAACATCGAGCTGCCGGGCCTGTACTACGCCCACGACCGCGACGTCTTCGCCCGCGACGGCATGTGGCGCGCGGTGGGCGAGGTGTCCCAGCCGCTGCCGCACGAGGAAGTGATCACCAAGACCGTCCGCTACCGGACCGTCGGCGACATGTCCTGCACCGGCGCCGTCGAATCGGCTGCCGCCACGGTGCGCGACGTCGTCATCGAAGTTGCCGCCTCCACCATCACCGAGCGTGGCGCCACCCGTGCGGATGACCGCATCTCCGAGGCCGCCATGGAAGACCGCAAGAAGGATGGCTATTTCTAAATGAGCACTGAAATCGATACGGCCCGCGCGGCCGCCCTTCTTGAGGAGGCCCCCCTCGCGTCCGCCTCGCTGTTCCGCTTCGCCACCGCCGGATCGGTCGACGACGGGAAGTCCACCCTGGTGGGCCGCCTCCTGCACGACTCCAAGGCGATCCTGGCCGACCAGCTCGACGCCGTGGCCCGCACCTCGGCTGACCGCGGTTTTGGCGGCGCGGCCGGCGGTATCGACCTGGCACTGCTGACCGACGGCCTGCGCGCCGAGCGCGAGCAGGGCATCACCATCGACGTCGCCTACCGCTACTTCGCCACGGACCGCCGCAGCTTCATCCTGGCGGACTGCCCCGGGCACGTGCAGTACACCAAGAACACGGTGACCGGCGCGTCCACCGCGGATGCCGTCGTCGTACTCATTGACGCCCGCAAGGGTGTCCTGGAGCAGACCCGCCGGCACCTGTCCGTGCTGCAGCTGCTGCGCGTGGCGCACGTGATCGTGGCCGTGAACAAGATCGACCTGGTGGACTTCAGCGAGAGCGTGTTCCGCGAGATCGAGGCCGACGTGCAGCAGGTGGGCCGCGAGCTCGGCCTGGGCTCCGACGGCATTGCCGACCTGCTGGTGGTTCCGGTTTCCGCGCTCGACGGCGACAACGTGGTGGAGCGCTCGGAGCGCACCCCCTGGTACACCGGCCCGGCGCTGCTCGAGGTGCTCGAGACGCTGCCCGCCGCCGACGAACTCGAAAGCCACCTGGAGAGCTTCCGCTTCCCCGTGCAGCTGGTGATCCGGCCGCAGGGCGCGCTTGCACCTGACGCCGTTGCCGGCGGGCTGGATGTCGAGGAATACCGCGACTACCGAGCCTACGCCGGGCAGATCACCGAGGGCTCAGTGAAGGTGGGGGACCAGGTGAGCGTGCTGACCCCCGGCCAGGACCCGCGCACCACCACTGTCACCGGCATCGACTTCGCCGGCGCCTCGCTGGAGGAAGCCACAGCCCCGCAGTCCGTGGCAATCCGGCTGGCCCACGAGTTCGACGTCGCCCGCGGTGACACCATCGCGGCCGCCGGCACCGTCCGCGAAAGCTCGGCAGACCTGTACGCCCAGCTGTGCTGGCTGTCCCCGAAGCCGCTCCGCGAGGGCGCCAAGGTGCTGGTCAAGCACGGCACCCGCACCGTGCAGGCCCTGGTCCGCAGCGTCAACGGCAAGCTGGACCTGGCCACCTTCAACCTCGAAGGCGCCACCAGCCTGGAGCTCAACGACATCGGGCACGCGCAGCTCCGGCTCGCCGCCCCGCTGCCGCTGGAGAACTACCTGCACCACCGCCGCACGGGCGCGTTCCTGGTGATCGACCCGCTCGACGGCAACACCCTCGCCGCCGGCCTGGTCAAGGACCACCCGGGCGACCACGAGGACGAGCGCTACTCGATCTGATTGCCCTGAGGTCGCCGGAAACGTGCGAGATCGCCGCAAATTGCGGCGACTTCACACGCTTCCGGCGATTTCGCTGTTTCCGGGCCTTGTCGCACTCCGCCCGGCCCACCATTATCAAGAGTGGGAGGCGAGCATGGAAACCATCACCAGCCGGCTCATCAACTGGGCGTCGATCCTGGACGACAAGACCCGTCAGCAGGCCCTGACCACCTCCCGCCTGCCCTTCATCTACCCCCATCTGGCACTGATGCCGGACGCGCACCTGGGCAAGGGCGCAACGGTGGGGTCCGTCATCCCGACGCTCGGCGCGATCATTCCGGCCGCCGTCGGGGTGGACATCGGCTGCGGCATGATCGCGGTGCGGACCCAGTACACCCTCCAAGAGCTGCCGAGGGACCGGAAGCCGCTGCGGGAGAGCATCGAGCGGGCCATCCCGCTGTCCGCAGGCCACAACAACCACAGGGTGACGGCTACGGCGGAGCCACGCATCGCCGAACTGCACAGACGGGCCGAGAAAGCCGGATTCAACCCCGCGCAGTACGTGGCGAAATGGGACCTCCAGCTTGGCTCGCTGGGCTCCGGCAACCACTTCATCGAGGTCTGCACCGACGAGACCGACGCCGTGTGGCTGTTCCTGCATTCCGGCTCACGCGGCGTGGGCAACAAAATAGCCCAGCGCCACATTGAAGTGGCGCAGGCAGTGGCCCGCGACAAGCACATCAGCCTGGAGGACCGGGACCTCGCGTACCTGGAGGAGGGCACCCCGGCGTTCACGCGATACATCAAGGAGCTGCGCTGGGCCCAGCACTTCGCCCTCCTGAACCGCGAGGAGATGATGGACCGTGTCATCCGGCAGTTCAGTGACTGGGTCGGCGGACCGGTCAAGGAGACGGAGCGGATCAACTGCCACCACAATTTCACGCAGCAGGAAACGCATTACGGAAAGTCGGTCTGGGTGTCACGCAAGGGTGCCATCAAGGCGGAAGTTGGCGACCCCGGCCTGATTCCCGGGTCCATGGGGACGGCGTCCTACGTCGTCGAAGGACTCGGCAACACCACCTCCCTGAACTCCTCGCCGCACGGTGCCGGCCGGGAGTATTCGCGTACTGCTGCGCGCAAGGCCTTCTCGCTGGCCCAGCTGAAGGAGGCCATGCACGGGATCGAGTTCCGGGCCACCGAGGCGTTCATCGACGAGATCCCGGCGGCCTACAAGCCCATCGACCAGGTCATGCGTGACGCCGCCGATCTGGTGAAGGTGCGGCACCGCCTGCGCCAGCTGGTTAATGTCAAGGGGGATTAGCCCCGAAATTTCACGGGCCCGCGGGCAGGCGGATTTTTGTGGCTGAATGTGACGTTGCATGAACCTGCGTGACCCCGGGTTTCCGCTCCGTTGAACCCCGTTTATGCCAGTCCCTATGGTGAATCCATGAGTACTTCCAGGCTGGGCATGACCCGCATTGTGGCCGGCGAAAGCCAGACGCCCAAGCGCCGCCGCGCCCTGGAAGTCGCGCTGGCCGTCGGCCTCGTCCTGCTGATCAGCGTGGGAGCGATTGTGGCGTCGGCGGTGGCCCGGGATTCCAATGCCTCGGCGGCCCCTGACGCAGCGGGTACCCCCGCGGCCGAGCTGAAGCTGGGCTACTTCGGGAACATCACCCACGCCCCGGCGCTCGTCGGGGTGAAGCAGGGCTTCATCGCGAAGGAGCTCGGCGGCACGAAGCTGAGCACGCAGGTGTTCAACGCCGGTCCGGCCGCGATCGAGGCACTGAACGCCGGCGCAATCGATGCCACCTACATCGGCCCGAACCCGGCCATCAACTCGTTCGTCAAGAGCAAGGGCGAATCCATCAGCATCATCGCCGGAGCAGCGTCCGGCGGCGCGCAGCTGGTGGTCAAGCCGGAGATCAAGACCGCGGCTGACCTCAAGGGCAAGACCCTCGCCTCGCCGCAGCTCGGCGGCACCCAGGACGTGGCGCTTCGCGCCTGGCTCGGCAAGCAGGGCTACGAGACCAACACCGACGGCGGCGGGGACGTTGCGATCAACCCCACCGAGAACGCCCAGACGCTGAAGCTGTTCCAGGACGGCAAGCTCGACGGCGCGTGGCTGCCTGAGCCGTGGGCTTCCCGCCTGGTGCTTCAGGCCGGCGCGAAGGTCCTGGTGGACGAGAAGGACCTGTGGGACGGTTCGCTGACCGGCAAGCCCGGCGAGTTCCCCACCACCATCCTGATCGTCAACAAGAAGTTCGCCGCGGAGCACCCGCAGACCGTGGAGGCCCTGCTCAAGGGCCACGTGGAGGCCGTGAAATGGCTGAACGATACTCCGGCCGCCGAGAAGGCCGCCGTCGTCAACGCTGCCCTCAAACAGGATGCCGGCAAGGCACTGGCGCAGAACGTCATCGACCGTTCGCTGAAGAACATCGTGTTCACGGTGGACCCGCTGGCCGGAACGTATAAGAAGTTGCTGCAGGACGGCGTCAACGCCGGCACCACGAAGCAGGCCGACCTCAACGGCCTCTTTGACCTCCGGGCGCTGAACGCAGTGGCCACGGAAAAAACCACAGCTGCAGGGCTGGGCCAGGACTAGTCCGGCCCGCATCTGTACCGCCGCATTTAACGCACCACGAACAAAGGACGGGACCATGCCAGTCGTACTGGAAAACCTGGGCAAACGCTTCGGCGAAGGCGCCCCGGTGCTGGACGACGTCAACGCCACCATCGGCAAGGGCGAGTTCGTCGCCCTCCTCGGTGCGTCCGGCTGCGGCAAATCCACCCTGCTGAACATCATGGCGGGACTGGAACTCCCGACGTCGGGCGCCCTTGAGGTGCCAAGCGACGGCGCCGCCTTCATGTTCCAGGACTCCGCCCTGTTCCCGTGGCTCACCGCCCGTGAAAACGTGGAGCTGGCGCTGAAGCTGCGCGGGCTCGGCAAGGCCGAGCGGCGGGTGAAGGCCGAGGAGCTGCTGGACCTGGTCCACCTGGCCGAGGCTGCGGACCGGCGCCCGCACGAGCTGTCCGGCGGCATGCGGCAGCGCGTGGCCCTGGCCCGCTCGCTGGCGCAGGACCGCCAGCTGCTCCTCATGGATGAGCCGTTCGCGGCCCTGGACGCCATCACCCGCGACCTGCTGCACGACGAACTTGAGCGCATCTGGAAGGAAACCGGACGCACCATCGTCTTTGTGACCCACAATGTCCGCGAGGCCGTCCGGCTGGGTCAGCGCGTCCTGCTGCTGTCCTCCCGGCCCGGCCGCGTGGTGCAGGAATGGGAAGTCACCGAAGAACACCGTACCGACGCCGGTCTTGCCGGACAGCTGACCGGGGTCATCACCGCCCGGCTGCGAGAGGAGATCCGCCGCCATGCCAAGTAACCCATCTCCCGTGGCCGAGTCGCCCGGAACGACCGAGTCCCCGCTGGTCGAGGCCGTCGAGACCAAGGTTTCGACAGGCTCAACCAACGAATCCACAAAGGTCCACGCCGCGCTGACCCGGTCCTCCACGGGCTCGGCGGACCTGCGCGAACTGGAATCCGGGCTGGACTCGCTGCAGTCGGACGCGGTCCGCAAGGCCCGGGTTGACTGGAGCCGCGTCCTGCTGCCGGTCGCCGCCGTCGTGGTGCTCATCATCATCTGGCAGTTCTACGTCTCGCTGGGCATCAAGCGCCGCGACCAGGTGCCCGGCCCCATGGATGTGCTGGAGCAGTTCGGCACGCTGTGGGCCGAGGGATCGCTGCAGGAGGCCGTCTGGACGTCGCTGCAGCGCGGCCTCCTGGGGTTCCTGATCAGTGTCGCGATCGCCACCCCGGTCGGGCTGCTCCTGGCCCAGGTGGCTCCGCTGCGCAGGGCGTTCGGTCCGCTGATTTCGGGCCTTCAGGTTCTGCCGTCTGTTGCGTGGGTGCCGGCCGCCATCATCTGGTTCGGTCTCACCGACGCCACGGTGTACTTCGTGGTGTTCATGGGCGCCATCCCGTCGATCATCAACGGCCTGATCTCCGGCGTGGACCAGATCCCGCCGCAGTACCGCAGCGTGGGCACCGTCCTGGGCGCCTCGCGGCTGCAGATGGCCGTGCAGATCATCCTTCCCGCAGCACTTCCGGGCTACCTCAGCGGACTCAAGCAAGGCTGGGCCTTCTCCTGGCGTTCGCTCATGGCCGCGGAAATCATTGCGGTGGGCGGTACCATCGGCTTCGGCCTCGGCTCCATGCTGAACCAGGGCCGCGACCTCGCCGACATGACCATCGTGATGTCCGCGATCCTCCTGATCCTGGCCGTCGGCATCCTGATCGAGCTGCTGGTGTTCGCGCCCATCGAGAAGCGCCTGCTCCAGCGCCGCGGCCTGCTCGCAGGCAGCACCCGCTAGCACCTCAGACTGAACCCGAAAGCCCGACGGCGACTCCCGCCGTCGGGCTTTCTGCTAACCGAAGGTCAGCCGCGGATCTTTGCCACTACTGAGCCAGTGTCCCGCAGCCGTGGACTTCGAAGCCCTTCGCCCAAGAGGGGATGGTTACGTCAATCCATGCGGACCCGAAGTAGTTGTCATAGATGTCATTAAGGGTTCCGCCGAAGCCGGTCAACAGCGCCATGTAGCAGGAATCACCGGTGCCATAGCCGTAATAGTCCCCCGGCAGGATGTCGATACCTACCCGGTAGATTCCATCTTTGGTGATGCTTGTGGCCCTTGCCCCGGTGGACGGAACGGTGGTCCAGGCGCCACAGCCACTGGACCTGAACCCGACGTCGCCGGGCAAGATCTGGACGTAAGTCCGGGCGGACCCGTAGTAGTTCGCGTTGATATCGTTCAGAGTGTTGCCAAAGCCCTTAAGACGTTCCCAGTAGCAGCCGCTGCCCGTTCCCGTCGCTTTGTACAACCCCGGCTTGATCTGTGTTCCCACCCGGTACGTGCCGTCGCCGCGAAGCACCGTCACAGCCCAGACCGGCAGCTTCAGTGCCGGGCTCGTCGTGACCCGGGTGTCCGAGTAGATCAAGCTGGCGGATATGCGGACCGTGATGGACCGGCCGTTGTCCGCGGCGGTGAGGCGGTAGGTGCGGTAGCGCGCGCCGGAGATGGCGGCACCGTTGCGGTACCACTGGTACGCGTAGGCCGACGGCGCGGGGGAGTAGGTCCCGACGTTGGCCGTGAGGACAGACCCCAGGGAAGTCCCGCCGGTAATCCTCGGCGCGGTCTTCAGGTTGATCAGTGCCCTGCCGACAGTAACTGCGCCGGTGGAGACAGACCGTGTTGCATAGCCGGGCTTGGAAACCGTGACCTTCACGTTCACCCGTGAGCCGATGTAGCTCGGGTTGAAGTACAGCGCGTACCCGGTGCCGCCCTTGACTGCTACGCCGTTCCTGTACCACTGGTAACGGATTGTGGTGCCGGCCGGCCAGCCCTGCGAGACCTTAACGGTGTTGCCGTAGCGGTGGGTTCCCACCACGGTCAGGGGCTTTGTGGCAACAATGGTCCCGGCCGCAATGGTGCGTGCGGCGGAGAAGCGGTCAACCGTGACGAAGCCGGCTTTGGTTGCCCGCACCCGCACCTTGAGGGCCTTCCCGTAGTCGGCCGCGGAAGTGGTGTACCTGCGGCCGACCGCGCCCGCGATGGCCGCCGTTCCGCGGTACCACTGGTAGGACAGCACGGCACCGCCGGGAGCCCACGTTCCTGCGTTCGCCGTCTGCACCTGGCCCACGCGGGCGGTTCCGCTGACGGTGGGCACGGGTGCGGTTACGAAGGTCGCGGAGACTCCGGTGACCTGGGCCGAGGACAGTTCCACCGTGGTGAAGCCAGGAGCGGACACGGTCACTTTGGCCCACAGCTTCTGTCCGACATCGGCGGCCGTGACTGTGTAACGCGAGGTTGTGGCCGATCCGATGGCCAAAGCACCGCGGAACCACTGGTAGGCCAGGGCTCCCTGGCTGGCAGAGTTATCCCACAGCGGAGTGCTCAGAGACAGCAGCTGGCCGACGGCGGGCTTGCCGGCAACGGCGTTGCTCCAAACAACCCCGGTGAAGGCGGCCGGGCGTACTGTGACAGCCGCGGCTGCCGCTTCGGTTCCGGGAGACTGGGCATCCGACGACGCCGCGACGGTGAGCTGGACGCTCTTGCCGGCCATGGACGGGACGATGCTCAGGACATCGGCCTCGCCGACGGCATGACCCTGGGTCTGGACGGCAACGCCGTCGACGATCCAGCTGTACTGGATCCAGCCTGCGTTGTCGCTCCACTGACCGCCCGTGGACGTGAGGGTGCCGCCGACGACGGGGTCCCCCTCAATAACCGGAAGGCTGGTGTTTTCAGGGGCGGCCGGTGCCACTTCCGTGGGCACCGTTTCCGCTGGTGTTACCTCGGCAGGCGGTACTTCCGCGGGCGCAGTTTGGGTGGGTGCCGCCTCTGTGGGCGTCACTTCCGCAGGGACTGTTTCCGTCGGAGTGGTTTCGGCTGCTGGCTGTGTTTCCGTTGGCAGGTCAGACGGAGCCGGTGCGGGCTCCGTGACAGTGCCTGTTTCCATCGGCAGCGCCTGTGCTGCCGGAGCCATCAGGAGTCCGGCAAGCAAGGCCATGCTGCCGGCTGTGGCAATGCTCCTGGTCAGAAGACCAGGGCGCGTCCGCGTACGGATATTTTCGTGCAGAGACAAGTGTCCCCTTCCCCCATGTTGAGACCGATCGGAGATCCCGATCCCAGTTATTGTAGAGCCGGTCACAGACATTTTTTTGGCCACGCATTTCGCTTCGGACGGCCCCGAAGGTTTTGTCGCAATGTGACGCAGCGTTACCTTGCGTGAACTGGTGTTTCCGCGCCATTGGTTGGTCCCGTAACACAGCCCTACCGTTGATTCATGGCAATTCAGGACATTTACCCCACGGCGCTGCGTCTCCTTGGCCGCCCCGTGCTGGTGGTGGGCGGCGGACGCGTTGCTGCGCGCCGCGCGAAGGGCCTGCTCGACGCCGGTGCCCGCGTCACCGTCGTTGCCCCGGAAGCCACCGCCGCGCTCCGCGAACTCGCCGACGCCGGCCTTCTCACCTGGGAGCCCCGCACTTACCGGTCCGACGACGTCGACGGCGTCTGGTTCGTTCAGACGGCCACCGGCGATCCCGCCGTGGACACCCGAGTAGCTTCGGACGCCGAGGCGCAGCGTGTCTGGTGCGTCAACGCCTCCGATCACGAGTCCTCCGCCGCCTGGACGCCCGCCGTCGCCGTCGTGGACGACGTCAAGATAGCCGTCAACGCCGGGGGAGACCCGCGCCGTGCCATGGCCCTGCGCGACGCCGTCGCCACCGCCCTGGAGTCCGGCGACCTGCCGCTGCGCCGCCGCCGGGCCCACCGGGGATCGGTAGCCCTTGTCGGCGGCGGCCCGGGCGACACCGGCCTCATCACCGTCCGCGGCCGCCGGCTGCTCGGCCAGGCCGACGTCGTGGTTGCCGACCGCCTCGGTCCCCGCGAACTGCTCAACGAACTTGCGCCGGACGTCCGAGTCATCGAGGTCGGCAAGACCCCCGGCCACCACCCCGTGCCGCAGGCAGAAATCAACCGGATCCTCGTCGAAGAGGCGCTGCAGGGCCACCGCGTGGTCCGCCTCAAGGGCGGCGACCCCTACGTCCTGGGCCGCGGCGGCGAGGAAGCCGAATTCTGCCGCCAGCACGGCGTTGAGGTGGAAGTGGTTTCCGGAGTGACCTCCGCGATCTCCGTCCCGGCGGCCGCCGGCATCCCGGTCACGCACCGCGGCCTGGCGAAGGGTTTCAGTGTGGTCACCGGCCATGAGGAGCTGTCCGAGGTCCCGGCCCGCGCCGACCACACCGTTGTGCTCCTCATGGGCGTCGGCCAGCTGCGCGAATCCGCGGCCGCCCTCGGCAACGCCGGCCTGCCCGGTGACACGCCAGTTGGTATTGTGGAAAACGGCTACCTGCCGGACCAGCGCGTCACCATCGGCACCCTCGGCACCATCGCCGACCAGGCCGAGGCCGCCGGCGTCGCCAATCCTGCAGTGATCGTCATCGGTGACGTTGTCCGCGTCAGCCCGTTCGCGCCGTCGCACTTCAAAACCGCCGACTACAGCACCACCAGCCCCAACAGACCCCGCACCAGCACCACCCGCGTTCTCACCCCCTAGCCCCCGAGTCCCAACTAGCTGGCAGTTGTTGTCGTTATGAGCCCTCAAAACGACAACAAATGCGAGTCAGTTGGGCGGGACCGAAGAAAAGGAACACAGCCGTGTCAACCACCACCACCGTAGGAACCGCCGCCCGCCCGTTGCGCGTGGCCGTTATCGGATCCGGCCCGGCCGGCGTCTACGCAGCGGACATCCTCACCAAGAGCGAGGCCGTCAAGAGCGGCGAGCTGACCGTGAGCATCGACCTCTTCGACCGCTACCCGGCACCCTACGGCCTGATCCGCTACGGTGTGGCCCCGGACCACCCGCGCATCAAGGGCATCGTCAACGCCCTGCATAAGGTCCTGGACCGCGGCGACATCCGCTTCTTCGGCAACGTCGACTACGGCACGGACATCTCCATCGAGGACCTGCGCGCGCACTACGACGCCGTCATCTTCGCCACCGGCGCCATCAAGGACGCCGACCTGAACATCCCGGGCATCGAGCTGGACGGTTCCTACGGCGGCGCGGACTTCGTGTCCTGGTACGACGGCCACCCGGACGTGTCCCGCGAATGGCCGCTGGACGCCACGGAAATCGCTGTGATCGGCAACGGCAACGTGGCCCTCGACGTGGCCCGCGTCCTCTCCAAGCACGCGGACGATCTCCTGGTTTCCGAGATCCCGGACAACGTCTACGCCGGCCTGAAGAACTCGCCCGTCACCGACGTCCACGTCTTCGGCCGCCGTGGCCCCGCCCAGGTCAAGTTCACCCCGCTGGAACTGCGCGAGCTGTCCCACTCCAAGGACGTGGACATCATCCTGTACCCGGAGGACTTCGAGTTCGACGAGGAATCCGACCGCCAGATCCAGAGCAACAACCAGACCAAGACCATGGTCGGGACGCTCACCAACTGGATCGCCGAGCAGCCCGAGGACGTCTCCGAGCTCAAGGCCTCCCGCCGCCTGCACCTGCACTTCCTGCACAGCCCGGTGGAAATTTACGACGACGCCGAGAACCCCGGGCGCGTCAGCGGCATGAAGTTTGAACGCACCGAACTGGACGGCACGGGCAACGCCCGCGGCACCGGCGAGTACGTCGACTACCCGGTCCAGGCCGTCTACCGTGCCATCGGCTACTTTGGCTCCGCCCTGCCGGAGATCGAGTTTGACCACAAGAAGGGCGTCGTCCCGAACGCCGGCGGCCGCGTCCTGGACGCCTCCGGCGAGCACGTCCCGGGCATCTACGCCACCGGCTGGATCAAGCGCGGACCTGTCGGCCTGATCGGCCACACGAAGGGCGATGCCCTCGAGACTGTGACGTTCCTGCTGGAAGACCGGGAGAACCTGCCGGTTGCCGAGGCACCCGCTGCCAGCGCAGTCGTCGACCTGCTCGAAAGCCGCGGCGTGGAGTACACCACCTGGGAAGGCTGGCTGGCACTGGATGCCCACGAGCTCGCCCTGGGCGCCGAGGCCACCGCTGCCGGCGGCTCGCACGGCGTTGAGGTTGTGCGTGAGCGCATCAAGGTGGTGCCGCGTGAGGACATGGTTTCCATCTCCCGCGACGGGATCGCCGCCAGCGTCTAACTGCTGATGCAACGTGGGCCCACACGCGCAGGTTTCCCTGCGGGTGTGGGCCCACGGTGTTTTAATCTCCGGTCGCTAAGCTCCAGCACCCCCGGCGGCCATGAGCTCGAGTCGCTGCAGGGTTTCGCGGTTGCGCACCGTGATGAGCGGATCCCGCAGGACCTTGGGAACGGCCAGGCCCGGGCCGCGGACAGCGTCCTCGATCATCGTGACCCTGCACTGCCCACCGAGGTCTTCGATGGTCAGGATCACCTTGGCCTCGCCGATCGGCCAGCCGCGCGCGATCAGTTCCAGCCGGCGCTCCGGTTCCGCCGCCGTCACCTTGGTTGAATCGTTGATGAGCAGCGGCCAGGCGCCCACGGAGTGGTGAAGCAGGGCACCGACTTCCGGCCAGCGCGCATCCACGTCGCGGATTCGCGAGGCACCCACCACCCAGCCGGAATAGAGCCAGCCGTCCGCTATCACTCGCCAGACTGCCGATGCCGGTGCATTGAAAACCTGCGTGACGGTTGACATGGTGTTCCTTTCGTCGGCGGGCCCCCGGCGCCGGGAGGCTGCGTTCATGGCTACATCCTGCCGAACTTTGACCGGACCAGGGCGAAAATTCCGTAGCAAATAAAGCCGGCACCGATGGCAAACAGCAGGTAGGGCCCGTACTCGTGGTCGCGGAGGGCCTTCAGGCTGCCGTCGAGGCCGGTGGATTCGTCGGGGGTGTGCTTGGCGGCAGCGATGGTGAAGAGCAGGCCAGCGAGGAACAACGCGATGCCTTTGGCCACGTGCCCGGTCACACCCAGGGAATCGATAAGTTTGCCCCGGCGGGTACCGTCAAAGTGGAAGAGCTCCTCCTTGAAGCCGCGCCGGAGGCCCTTCACCACAAAGTAGATGCCTACGCCGATGACGGTGAGGCCCAGGGCGCCGAGGATGACTCCGCCCAGGGGATTGGTGAGCAGGGCCGCGCTGACGTCCCTCGTGGACTCGCCGGAGTCACCGCGAAGCCCCACCGCAAAGCCGCCGAAACTGAGCCCGACGCTGCCGTACGCAATCGTGAGGAAGCCGGAGGAGATCAGCTTCCCGATCCGTTCCCCCCGGGGCAGATGGCGGGCCCGGAGGGTCGCCTCACTCAGCTGCCAGAGCGAGAGGCCCGCACAGCCGACCATGCCGGCCCACATGAGTGCCGGGCCCCAGGGATTGGCTGCCAGCTGTTCGATGGCGCCGGTGGGCTCGGCCTCGCCGGGATGCCCGAAGGCCAGGGCAATCGCGATGGCGCCCACGATGATGTGCAGCAGGGCCATGACAGCGAAACCGGAACGCGCGACGACGTCGAGCGCCTTGGTGTTCGATGCAGCCTCCGCGGCGTCGGCCGCCTCGCTGATCGTTGAGTCGTTGTCCGTCATGCCCTCCGGTTCGCCGTTCCCGCCTTGCCGTCCTGCGTTTTACCCGGCTTTGCGCCGCGCTGCGTGCAGCCGACCTGCGGTTAGCCGTTCATCGGCCCTTCCGCGTGGATGCGCTCAGAGCCCTCACCCACGAGTCTTACCGTGCAACGCACCACGAGATCGTCGGGTGCAGTCTCGATGTCGACGAGCGCGTCGCCCGCGCTGAGGACGGTGAATACTTCCGAGCCGGCGTCGACGTCGAAGCCCTTGCTCTTGGCGGCCTGCGTTGCGTTCGCCAGCGCCTCGCCCTTCAGCCCGTCTACATAAGCCTGGTCGTCCTCGCGCTCGGAGTCGCCGAATGCCCAGCCGAAGAGTGTTCCTGATGATCCCATGGCCTTGATTTTACGCACAGAACCGTTGATATTACGGGGTACCGTAACGTTAGTAAGTGTGCTTACCATGTTTCACCCGCCATTCGAGCCGTGGCCCGGCTCATCGGCCAACAACGGACGACGGCGGCCGGGCGTAAGCCCGTTACTCCTGCAGCCACTCCGAGCACGAGTTGAGGTTCCGGTGCACGCTGGCCACGGCGGCGTCGCCGTCACGTGCTTCGACGGCATCCACGAGCTCGCCATGGCCCGCGTCCGGCAGGCCGTTGAAGCCGGGGCGCAGGTGCTGCTTGAGCAGGTCGGCGTGGAACACGTCGCCGAAGCTGACATACAGCTCGTGCAGGAGGGGGTTGCCGGACGCCTGCGCCAGCCGCTCGTGGAAGCCCCAGTCCGCGCGCGCCCAGCCTGCGTAGTCTTCGGCGTTCCAGGCAGTGTCACGTTCGGTGAGCAGTGCGCGCATGGCGGCGACGTCGTCGGCCGTTGCATGCCGGGCGGCGAGGCGGGCAGCCTGCGTGTCCAGCCCCACGCGGACCTCCAGGATGTGCTCGTTTGTGTGTTCCTTGTAGAGTCGGCGGGCGGCTCCGGAGATTTCGCTGGTGGCGCGGACGTAGGTCCCGTCGCCGCGGCGGACCTCGAGCATGCCGCTGTGGGCCAATGCCTTGACCGCTTCGCGGAGCGTCCCGCGGGACACGCCCAGGCCGGACATGAGCTCGGTCTCCGAGGGTATGCGCTGCTGCAGCGGCCACTCGCCGGTCTGGATCATCCCGCGCAGTTTGGCGGTGACTTCGTCCGCCAGCGGCTGGCGGTGCGACGTGCTGAGGGTCATGGCGTCCTATTCTTCCATTCCGGTGGCGCTGGTTCCGGCCGTGCCCGTGCCGGTCATGCTCACTCCCGCAGCCCGGCCGCTGCTGAGCAGGTGCGCCACGACGATCTGCACCAGGGCAATGACCAGGAGCAGGGCCAGCGGCAGCGTCCAGCTGCCTGTCGCACTGTGCAGCAGGCCCATGCCGAACGGCCCCACGGTGGCCAGGAGGTACCCGGTGGACTGCGCCAGCGTGGACAGGGCCGTGGTCTCTGCGGTGTTCCGGCCGCTGCGGCTGATGATCACCATCACCAGGGGGAAGATGCCTAGGCCGAAGCCCAGCAGTACCGCCGGGATGACGGCCAGTGAGACGGGAAGGAAAAGAAGCGTGGCAACGCCGGCCGTCATGGTCAGGGTGGCCAGGTAGACGGCGGGACGCAGCATCCGCGGGCGGGAACCGATGGCGATCAGCATCATGCCGGCAGGGACCGAGACCAGCTGCATCACCCCGAACATGAGGGCGCTGTCCGCCGGGCTGAGGCCCATGGTGGTGAGCATGTACGGGAACCAGCTGAGCAGCGCATAGGCGAGCAGTGCCTGCAGGGTAAAGATTCCGGTGAGCAGCAGCCCGGTCTTGGTGCGCAGCAGCGGCCACGGTGAGACGTGTCCGGCCGCCCTCCGGACGGTGTTGCGGTGGGCGTGCAGCGTCACGGGCAGGAAGCCCAGGAATGCGGACAGGGCGAGGATCCCGATGGTGCCCAGCCCGGCCGACGGCGACCCCAGCAGCTGCGACAGCGGAACCACGAGTACAGCCATGACGGTGGCGCCGCTGGTCATGGTCACCGTGTAGACGGCCGTCATGAGCGAGGTGCGCGCGGCGAAGTGCTCCCGGATGAAGGACGGCATGGACACGTTGCAGACGGCCAAGCCGGACATCCCCACCACCGTGCCAATCACCAGCATGCCGGTGGTGGGAATGCCCCGGACCAGCAGCCCGGCTGCCAGCATGCCGAGCGAGAGCAGGATGGCCTTCTCGACGCCGAGCTTCCCGGTCAGCCACGATGTCGCCGCTCCGGCCACGGCGAAGCACAGCGTCGGGATGGAAGGGATGAGCGAGGCGACCAGCGGCCCGTAGCCCAGAACCTGCTGCAAATCGTGCAGCAGGGCCGATGCGCCGGTGATCCCGGCCCTCAGGTTCAGGCCGATGAGCACCAGGGCAACAACACCGGCGACGACGGCGGTGCGCGGCTTGGCAGGGTGTGTGGCAGTGGTCGGGGGTGCTGAGGAAGTGGTCGCCATCCCTTAACGTTAGACGTTTGACGTTTGATGTCTAGAACTTTGTGGGGAAACTCTCGCGGGCACCCCGGCCCGGGCATAGACTCAGGCCAGCAGGCGCATCGAGCGCAGCAACCCGGCAAAGGGAAAGGACGCCGCCCAGCCATGACCGCCGAAGGCCTCGAAACGGAGAAGAAGTACGACGTCGACGACGGCTCGGTGTTGCCCGACCTTGCCGCCATCCCCGGTGTGGGCAGCGTGGCTGAACCACACGAAGCTGAACTTGAAGCCGTCTACTTCGACACGGAGGACCTGGTTCTCGCCTCCCGCCGCATCACCCTGCGGCGGCGCAGTGGCGGGGCCGATGCCGGCTGGCACGTAAAGCTGCCACCGGATCCAGCATCAGGGCCAGAGGAGGGGCCGGGACCGCGCCGGGAGATTCACGCCCCGCTCGGGCAGGCCGACGTCGTTCCGGAGAAACTGCTGGCCCACCTGCACGCCTACCTCCGCGGATCGGATCCCGTGCCCGTGGCCCGCCTGAACACCCGGCGCACTACCCGTGCGCTGTACGGGGACGACGGCGTGCACCTCGCCGACTTTGCCGATGACACGGTGGAAGCGGAGCTCCTTCATGGATCGGGCGGGAACCCGGAAGGCCAAAAGCAGCAGTGGCGGGAATGGGAACTCGAGCTGGTTCACGGCCAGCCCGGGGTGTTCAAGGCAGCCGCGGCGGTGCTGGCCGCGGCCGGTGCCCGGCCGTCAGCGCACGAGTCCAAGCTGCGGCGGGCACTGGGGGCGGCGGCGCCGACGGCCCCTGGCACTTCAGAACCTGAGGGCGCTGCCTACACTGACGGCACGGCAGTCACTGCCGGCGACGCGAAGCAGCCCGGCGGTAGGAAACCGGGCAAGAAGTGGCCGGCGTCCGCCGTCGTACGCGTATACCTGGCCGGGCAGATCAGCGAAATCCTGGCCAACGACGCCCGGGTGCGGCTGGAGGAGCCGGATGCGGTCCATGCCATGCGTTCGGCCATACGGCGCGTGCGGTCGGCGCTCGCGGTATACCGGAAGCTTTACGGCCAGGGCGCGGTGGGCAGGCTGCGCGACGAGCTCAAGTGGCTGGGCCAGATCCTCGGCACGCCCCGCGACGCCGAAGTCATGCTGGACCGGCTGCGGACGCACGCCGGGAAGCTGCCGCCGGGCGAGGCGGCCGACGACGTGAAACGGCGGATCGAGCGGGAACTGGGCACCAGGTTGGACGCCGGCTACCGCAAAACGCAGGAGGTGCTCCTGGCCGACCGCTACTTCCGCCTCCTCGACGACCTCGAAGATTTCCGTGACCACCCGCCGCTCCGACCGGCCGCTGCGGCACCCGCGCGCAAGGCCGCCCGCAAGCTGGTGGGCAAGTCGGCCAGACGGCTGCGCCGCGCCCACAAAGCGGCTGTGCGGGTCAAGGATGGTGCCGGTGAAAAGCCTGGCATGGAACTCAAAGATGCCACGGCGCACGAAACCGCGCTGCACCAGGTGCGGAAGGACGCCAAACGGCTGCGGCACGCCGCCGAAACCGTGGATCCCGTCTTTGGCCGGCGTGCCGCCAGGCTGGCCAAGGCGGCGCACAAACAGCAGACGATCCTCGGCGACCACCACGACGGCGTGATGGCGCGGATTTTCCTGGGGAAGCTCGCCGGTGGCCCCGACCTTCCGGAAACCCTGGACGCGGCCTACGCCTCGCTCCTGAAGCGGGAACAAAAGAGCGCCGCCAAGGCCGAAGCCAAGTACCGCAAGGCGCACCGGAAGTCCCGGAAGGCCATTCGGCGCGGAGTGGGATAGCAGGCGGCCGGTGGATAAGCACGCAGACCGGCATCCATCGCGCCCGGGGGACACAGTCATCAGCCTGGCCCGGGTGGACGCCGGCATGGTGCCCGAGGTGGGCGGCAAGGCTGCCAACCTCGGTGTGCTCCTGGCTGCCGGGCTGCCGGTCCCGCGCGGCTTCTGCATCACCACCACGGCGTACCGGGAGGTAGCGGCCGCCGCCGGAGTGGATCCTTCCGGGCCGCCGGAGCAGGCTCGCAGCAGGCTGGCGGCGGTTTCCCTGCCCGAGGGCGACGTCGAAGCGATCCTTGCCGCCTACGCTGACCTGGGCGAGGACACTCCGGTGGCCGTGCGTTCCTCCGCCACCGCCGAGGACCTCCCCGAGGCCAGCTTCGCCGGCCAACTGGACACGTACCTCAATGTCGTGGGTCCCGATGCGCTGCTGGATGCGGTCCGCCGCTGCTGGGCTTCCCTGTGGACGGACCGGGCCGTGGCCTACCGCGCAGATCACGGGATTGACCAGCGCTCGGTCGGGATCGCCGTCGTTGTTCAGGAAATGGTGGACGCGGGCGTGGCCGGGGTGATGTTCACGGCGAATCCGCTGACGGGCCGGCGCAAGGAAACCGTGATCGACGCCGCGCCCGGACTCGGCGAAACGCTGGTCAGCGGGGCTGTGAACCCGGATCATTTCAGGGTCGATGCAGCCACCGGGGAGATCCTCCAGCGCAGCCTGGGTGACAAACTCACCGAAAGCCGGCCCGCCCCGGGCGGCGGGACCAGGTTGCTGCACCGGCAGGACGGCGCGGGGCAGGCGTGCATGACGGATGAGCAGATCCGCTCTCTGGCCAGGGTCGGGACCCGTGTGGAGGAGCTGTACGGGGATCCGCAGGACCTGGAATGGGCCATCGAACCGGGCGGCGGGATCACGGTGGTGCAGTCCCGTCCGATCACCACACTGTTTCCGCTGCCCGAGCCCCAAAACCACGACGGCGGGACCCGGGCCTACCTGTGCGCCAGCCTCTTGCAGGGGCTGACCCGGCCGCTGACACCCATGGGCCTGGCTTCGTTCACGCTCATGAGCGACAGCTACCGGCCGACTGCCACCGGCGGCGGACCGGCCCCTTACAGTTCCGCCAAGGCCGGGATGCGCATGTTTGTCGATGTCACGTCCCTGCTGCGGACCAGGGGCGGCAGGCGCGGCCTGCTGAGAGCCATGAAAGTAGCCGATGCCAGGTCCGTCGATGTGCTGGCGTATCTGGGGGCCGACCCCCGCTTCGCCCTCACGAGGGCTCCCAGGCTGGCGTCGCTGAAGTCCGGGCTCCGGGCCTCGCCGCCCTTTAGCCTGGTTGGGGACGTCCTGCGCGCGATGGCTAATCCCGCCGCCGCGCTGGAACGGGTCAGGGAAGCGGACCGTGAGATGGACCGGATGCTGGTGCTCCCGGAGCCTGCCACCGGCGCCCGGCGGCTCGATTTCGTGGAACGCGTCCTCACCAAGGAGATCACGCCCGCCGTGATGCGGGTACTGCCACCGGCGGCCGCCGGGTATGCCTGGCTGGGCCTCGCCCGGCTGTTGCTGGGACGGCTTGTGCAGGCCGGCGAGCTGCAGGCCGTGTTGCGCGGCTTGCCGCACAATGTGACCACCGAGATGGATCTGGAGCTCTGGCGGACGGCCGCCTCAATCCGGGAGGACCCGGACTCGGTCCGCGCACTCACGGAGGAAGAGCCACAGTTACTCGCCAGCCGGTACGTAGAAGGGACATTGCCCGCCGTCTGCCAGGGCGCGCTGCGCGGCTTCCTCGCCAAGTACGGACACCGCGCCGTGGCCGAAATTGACCTCGGTGTTCCCCGGTGGGGCGAGGACTCCGCCCACATCATCAATGTCCTGGCCAACTACCTGAAGCTGGCCGACCCGGAGCTCGCACCGGACCGGCTCTTCCAACGGGCCGCGGAAAAGGCCGACGCCAAGGTTGCCGAGCTGGCCGCGCGCACAGCCCGGGCCAGGGGCGGGCTGTACGGCCGAATCGTGGCGCACGGCCTGCGGCGCGCACGGGAAACCGCCGGCATGCGCGAGTACCCAAAGTTCCGGCTGATCACAGCCTTCGCCGTCCTCCGCGGCCAGCTCCAGCAGGTGGGTGAGGAGCTCGCTGACGCCGGCCGGATCACGGCACCCGGCGACGTCTTCTTCCTGGACCTCGCCGAAGCCCGCGTGGCATTGCGCGGCGCGGACCTTCGCGGACCGGTCGCCGAACGCCGCCAGGGTTACCACCGTGAAATGCGGCGCCGGCGCATCCCCCGCCTGCTGCTTTCCGATGGCACCGACGTCGAGGCAGCCATGGCCGCGCAGGCCCAGGCGGGGCCGTCTGCTGACGGCCAGCCGGGAACCCTCACAGGGGCGCCGGCCTCGGCCGGCACCGTCACGGGCAAAGCCAGGGTCATCCTGGACCCGGCCGGCGCCCACCTGGAGCCGGGGGAAATCCTCGTTGCCCCATCGACTGACCCGGGATGGACACCGCTGTTCATGACCGCGGGGGCACTGGTCATGGAAATGGGCGGACCCATTTCCCACGGTGCCGTGGTGGCGCGCGAATACGGAATTCCCGCCGTCGTCGGCGTCCCCGACGCAACCGTACGGATTCGGACCGGGGACACCGTCACCGTGGACGGGGCCGCGGGGACGGTCGTGGTGGACCGTTCGCAGGCTTCCGACGGCGGCTCCCGTGGGCCCGGTGGCGGCCGGTAGGATCGCGTCCATGGAATTCGTCGTGATGCGCTTCATCGCCGGCGATCCGTTCACCACCGAGGGACTGGCGGAGCCGCGGATCCTTGAGTGGAACGCCGTGCGTTTCGAATAGGCGCGTCAGCGCCAAGCGGGAGCAGCAGGAGGGCACGTGAGCACTTTCGTTCTTGTCCCGGGTGCCGGGGGAGTGGGCTGGTACTGGCACCGGGTGGTTCCGGAGCTGGAACGGCTGGGGCACCAGGCCGTTGCGGTCGACATCCGCGAGGACGACCCCCACCTGGGACTGCAGGACTACGCCGACACCGTCGTCACGGCCACCGGTGATCACCGCGATGTGGTCCTCGTGGGCCAATCCCTGGGCGCCTTTACGGTTCCGGTTGTGGCGGGGCGCGTACCGGTGCGGCTTATCGTCCTGATTAATCCGATGGTGCCTCTTCCGGGTGAGACGCCAGGCGAGTGGTGGGAGGCCACCGGACAGCCCCAGGCACGCGAGCTCAACGACAGGCTGAACGGGCGCAGCGGTGATTTTGATGAGCGTGTGCACTTCCTGCACGACGTTCCCCCGGATGTTGTCGCCGCGGGCGCCGTCGAGCAGCGTGCTCCTTCCGGCACGCCCTTCAAGCAGCGCTGCGAGATCGACCGCTGGCCTGACGTGCCCACCAGGGTCCTGGTTGGCCGCGATGACCGCTTCTTCCCCGTGGACTTTCAACGGCGGATGGTCCGGACCCGGCTGGGCCTGGGGATTGACGAAATCCAGGGCGGACACCTGGTGGCACTGAGCAACCCGGTTGAACTCGCGAGCCGGCTGGACGGCTATGCCCGCGGATTCCTGTGACCGGGTGGATTCCTGTGACCGGGCGGTGCGCTGTGGCCGCGCGGCGATTCGCGACCTCCCCGGTGAACCGGCTCAGCCGGCGTGCCGCGCCCCCAGCCGGGCGACCGCCAGGGCCAGCCACAGCTGCACCCGGTCGGCGGTTACGGAGGGGTCATACCCGGTGAGTTCGGTGATCTGCGCCAGCCGGTAGCGGACAGTGTTCCGGTGCAGGGTGAGCGCCTCGGCGACCGCGGCAACAGAGCCGTTGTTGTTCAGGTAGCTCTCCAGCGTGGCCATCAGCTCGGCGCCGTGGGCGGCGTCAAAGCTGCGCAGCGGGTCCAGCGATTCGTTGGCCATGTCCGCCAGCGGCACGTCCTCACTCGCCAGGAGCAGGGAAGTCAGGCTGAGCCGTTCGGGCTCGTTCACCGGCAGCCCGTGGCTGGCGGCGTCACGCGCCTCGAAGTAGCTCCAGCGCAGGCCGTTCGGCTTGGTGTACGCGCCGCCGATGCCGATGGTGGCGTGGATGCCGGCCTCGGCGAGGTGGTCGCTGAGGCTCCGGGCCATCGCCGTGGCGCCGCGTCCGTCGTCGGGCACCACCGTCACCAGGTCCTTTCCGACGACGGCGGTCACAGCGTTCTCCAGTACCTGCGGCAGTGAGGAGCTGACCAATTGCTTGTGGTGCGCCTCAGAGCCGGCCAGAATCACGACGTTCTTGCGCGTGCTGTTGATGCCCGTTCCGGCGAGGCGGCGCTGGGCCTCGCTGGTGTCCAGGGTTCCGTGGATCACGTCCTCGAGCACCTGCCCGCAGAGCGCCCGCTCGGCCTGGCGCTGCTTGACCATGTTGTTGAGCTCCACGCTGATGAGGTTCTGCGCGTAGCCGATGATGCCGGAATCCTCGAACGGCTGTTTCACCCAGAGCGTGCAGGCATCGCGGCGCCCGGTGGGAATGGGATAGGTGGTCCAGGAGTCCGCGGACGGTGGCTCGCTGCCGCTCTTGTACAGCTGTGCGGTGAACTGGGTGAGCGCGATCTCGGTGCGGAGCATGCCGCCCAGGTGCCGCAGGAGTTCGGCCAGCCCGCCGCCGGTCAGCAGCGCGCGGGCCAGGATCTGGTGGCCGGCGATGAGCCGCTCAAGCTTGGAATAGTGATCCGCGGACTGCGCGTCGGCCACGAGTTTGCTGATGGCGATGAACGGGGTGCCGTACGGCACTTCGACCACCGGCAGCCCCCAGCGGTTCGCTTCCGCGATCAAAGCCGGCGGGACGGCGTCGTGCGAGAGACCCACGCCGAAGCCGATGCCCACCGCGCCGGCGCGCTGGACCTGGCGCACAAAGCGGCGCTGTTCGGGCGCACTTTTCATCCGGAGCCCGGTGGTCAGCACCAGTTCTCCGCCGTTGAGGAAGCGCTGCGGGTCCTCGAGTTCCGTGACCGCCACCCAGCGGATGTCCTGGTGCGAAGTGGTCTCCGCGAGGCTGGATTTCTTGAGTCCCAGAGACTGCACGGCCAGCAGCGCCGCGAGGGAAATTGCCATGGATCAAGGGTAGCGGGAGGCTGGCCGATCGCACTAAAGCACCGGTTCAAGGGTGTGCAGGTGGCTATTCCCCGCGGTGTCGGGCTGGAATAGGCTCGAGTCAGCCGCATCACACTATTCAGGACGAAAGAGGTTGTACACCGTGGTTCAAACCTTGCAGAACTTTATCAACGGGGAGTTCGTCACGCCGGCGGGCACGGGCCTGATCGATATCGTGAACCCCGTGACCGGCGACGTGGTGGCCAAGTCGCCCGTGTCCGTGGAGGCCGACGTCGATGCCGCCATGGCCGCGGCCAGGGACGCCTTCAAGTCCTGGAAGCATGTGACCCCCGGGCAGCGGCAGCTCATGCTGCTCAAGCTCGCCGACGCCATCGAGGCCAACAGCGACGAACTGGTCGATGCCCAGCACCGCAACACCGGCCAGGTCCGTTCCCTCATCGCGTCCGAGGAAGTTGCCGCGGGCGCGGACCAGCTGCGCTTCTTCGCCGGCGCGGCCCGCATCCTCGAAGGCAAGTCCGCCGGCGAGTACTTCGAGGGCCACACCTCCTACGTCCGGCGCGAACCGATCGGCGTCGTAGCCCAGGTGGCGCCGTGGAACTACCCGTTCCTGATGGCCATCTGGAAGATCGGCCCCGCCCTGGCAGCCGGCAACACCGTGGTCCTGAAGCCCTCGGACACGACGCCCGAATCCACCCTGGTCCTGGCCCGCCTGGCAGCAGACATCCTGCCGGCCGGCGTCCTGAACGTCATCCTCGGCACCGGCGAAACCGGTGCGCTGATGGTGGAGCACAAAGTCCCGGGCCTGGTGTCCATCACCGGGTCCGTGCGTGCCGGCATCGCCGTCGCCTCGGGCGCCGCGAAGAGCCTCAAACGGGCGCACCTGGAACTGGGCGGAAAGGCCCCGGCCATCGTCTTCAAGGACGCCGACATCAAGAAGAGCGCCGCGGCCATCGCCGAGTTCGCGTTCTTCAACGCGGGCCAGGACTGCACGGCCATCACCCGTGTCCTGGTGGAGGACTCGGTGCACGACGACGTCGTGGCGGCCATGGTGGAACACACCAAGACCCTGCACACCGGCTCCCAGAACGACGAGGACAACTACTACGGCCCGCTGAACAACGTCAACCACTTCAAGGCGGTCAGCGCCGTCGTCGACTCGCTGCCCGCGCACTGCCGGATCGAAACCGGCGGCCACCGCGCCGGCGAGAAGGGGTTCTTCTTCGAACCCACCATCATCACCGGCGCGAAGCAGACGGACGACATCGTGCAGAAGGAAACCTTTGGCCCGGTCATCACCGTTCAGAAGTTCAGCACGGAAGCCGAAGCAATCGACCTGGCCAACGACGTCGAATACGCCCTGGCGTCCAGCGTCTGGACGTCCGACCACGGCACGGCCATGCGGCTCAGCCGCGACCTGGACTTCGGTGCGGTCTGGATCAACACCCACATCCTCCTCACCGCCGAGATGCCCCACGGCGGATTCAAGCAGTCCGGCTACGGCAAGGACCTCTCCATGTACGGCGTCGAGGACTACACGCGCATCAAGCACGTCATGTCCGCACTCGACGCATAGTCCCACCGGCGCCCTAACCTCCGCTGTAAAGAAAGAAACATCATGACCACCACTGCCAACGAAATCACTTACCGCCTCGAGCAGAAGCGCCGCGTCCAGGCCGACTTCCCGGGCCCCAAGTCCGTGGCCCTGACCGAACGCCGCAAGGCCGTGGTCGCCGCCGGCGTCGCCTCCAGCGTGCCGGTCTACGTCGCGGACGCCGACGGCGGCATCATCCACGACGTCGACGGCAACTCCTTCATTGACCTCGGCTCGGGCATCGCGGTGACCAGCGTCGGCGCGTCCGATCCCGCCGTCGTCGGTGCCGTGAAGGAAGCCGTGGAGCACTTCACCCACACCTGCTTCATGGTCACCCCCTACGAGGGCTACGTCGCGGTCGCGGAGCAGCTGAACAAGCTCACCCCGGGCACCCACGAGAAGCGCACCGTGCTCTTCAACTCCGGCGCCGAAGCCGTGGAAAACGCCGTCAAGGTGGCCCGCCTGGCCACCGGCCGGGACGCCGTCGTCGCCTTTGACCACGCCTACCACGGCCGCACCAACCTGACCATGGCGCTGACGGCCAAGGCCATGCCGTACAAGACCAACTTCGGCCCGTTCGCGCCCGAGGTCTACCGGATGCCGATGAGCTACCCGTTCCGCGAGGAGAACCCGGAAATCACGGGTGCCGAGGCCGCCAAGCGCGCCATCACCGCGATCGAAAAGCAGATCGGCGGCGACCAGGTGGCCGCGATTATCATCGAACCGATCCAGGGCGAGGGCGGGTTCATCGTCCCGGCCGAGGGCTTCCTGCCGGCGCTGTCCGCGTGGGCCAAGGAAAAGGGCATCGTGTTCATCGCCGATGAGGTCCAGTCCGGTTTCTGCCGCACCGGCGAATGGTTCGCCGTGGACCACGAGGGCATCGTTCCGGACATCATCACCATGGCCAAGGGCATCGCCGGCGGCATGCCGCTCTCCGCCATCACCGGCCGCGCCGACCTGCTCGACGCCGTCCATCCCGGCGGCCTCGGCGGCACCTACGGCGGCAACCCGGTGGCCTGTGCGGCTGCGCTGGCCTCCATCGGCTCCATGCAGGAATACGACCTCAACACCCGCGCCAAGCACATCGAGGAACTCTCCGTCGGCAAGCTGCGCGAGCTCGCAGCAGCGCTTCCCGGCGGCGCCAAGGGTTCCGTGATCGGCGACATCCGTGGCCGCGGCGCCATGCTGGCCATCGAGCTGGTCCAGGCCGGTTCGAAGGAGCCGAACCCGGAGCTCACCAAGGCCGTGGCGGCCGCCTGCCTCAAGGAAGGCGTCATCATCCTGACCTGCGGAACCTACGGCAACGTCATCCGCCTGCTGCCCCCGCTGGTCATCAGCGACGAGCTGCTGCTGGACGGCCTGGAAGTCCTCGCCGCGGCCATCAAGGCCAACGCCTAGTTCCAGCCTCACTTGGCGCGAACTGGCAGATGATGACCCCAAAAAACGAAAAACAGGGCGTTAGCTGCCAGTTCGCGCTGTGGCGGGCGCACTGAATGTCCGACGACGGCGGGCCGGGTACCAAAAGGTGCCCGGCCCGCCGTCGTTGTTGCCGCCGTCGGACTCCCGTTAAGTTGCCGCCCGCCGGCGCGGGGGCCGCGGTAGAGTCATCCTCACCACTGCACTTCACGCCGCAGGCCGGTTAGCGCCGCCGGGATACGGGCGCCGGTCTGCACTACCCAAAGAGGGGTTTCGCATGCGATACGTAGTCGGTTACACACCCACCGAGCGGGGCGCGGACGCCGTCGCCCTGGCCACCTCGCTGGCCCTGGCACAGGGCGCTGAACTGGATCTGGTCTATGTGGTGAAGCCGGGCACGCCGTACGTGGCCCTGAACCCGGAGGGCAGCCGGGTCAGCGCCGCGGAGCAGGAGGTGCTGACGGCCGAACGGGAGGGCCTGGCCCTGGTTCCGCAGGGGTTGCCCGCGAAATTCCATGTGCGGGAGGCCGATTCCTTCGCCGGCGGGCTCATCGATGCGGCGGTGGAGTTCGAAGCCGGGCTCATCGCCGTCGGGGCCGCCAGCGCAGGCCTGTTCAAGCGCTACACGGTGGGGTCTGTAGCCAACGCCCTGCTTCACGCCTCGCAGGTCCCGGTGGCACTCGCGCCGCGCGGCTACCAGCGGACGGCGCCCGTCACCCGCCTGACGCTGGCCGTGGGGCAGCGGGCCGGTGCCGAGGCTGCCATCGAGACCGCCATCAGGGCGGCGAAGCGGCGCGGTGTGCCACTGCGGCTGGTGTCGCTGGTGGAACTCGATGCCGCCGGTGACTCCGGGGAAGCGATCAACGCCGCGCACATCCACGCGAATACCGTCCTGACAGCAGCGTCGGGGAAGGTGCCGGCGGGTCACGAGGTCGGCGTCGCCGTCGCCCACGGCCGCACCGTTGAGGAAGCGATCGACGGACTCGAATGGGACGACGGCGAGATCCTCATCGTGGGCTCCTCGCGCCTGGCCGAAAAGAACCGCATGTTCCTGGGCAGCACCGCCAACAAGGTGCTGCGTGCGCTGCCGGTGCCCATGGTGGTTGTGCCGCGCGACTACGACCGCGCGGACTCGGCCCCCTGACCGGACTCGGCCCCCTGACCGTATAGCTCGCCGGGCTGCGCGCCAAACCCTGCCCGGGCGCGAACGGACAGCTGGGGCCCCTTGAGCGGGGCTTAAGTGTTCGTTCGCGCTTCCCCGCGGGCGAGCCGTCTGGCCGCTGAACTCTTGCGCGTCGCGGCCAGCATGTCCACGGTGAGCACCAGCAGGGCAAGCCACACGACGCCGAAACCGATCCACCGGTCCAGCGTCATGGCCTCGCCGAACACCACCAGGGCCACGATGAACTGCAGGACGGGTGCGAAGTACTGCAGCAGCCCGATGGTGGTCATCGGCAGCCGGCGGGCGGAGGCGCCGAAGAACACCAGCGGCACGGCCGTGATGACGCCCGATGCCAGGAGCAGCCAGAAGTGCCCGGGGCCGTGGGTGGTCAGCGACGCAGTGCCGCTGGCCGCGAGGAAGATCATGGTTGCTCCGGCCAGGGGAGCAAGGACTATGGTCTCCACGGTGAGGCTGGTGATGGCGTCGGCACGCGGGCCCACGCGCTTCTTCACGAAGCCGTACAGGCCGAAACTGACGGCGAGGGTCAGTGCGATCCACGGCAGTTTTCCGTAGGACACGGTCAGCACGCCGACGGCGATGAAACCGATTCCGACGGCGGCCCACTGCAGCGGCCGCAGCGTCTCCTTGAGGACGAAGACGCCGAGAAGGACCGACACGAGCGGGTTAATGAAGTAGCCAAGTGAGGCCTCGACTGCCTGCCCGGTGGTGACGCCGTAGGTGTACGTCAGCCAGTTCACAGCGATGAGGCCGGCCGCGGCCGCCAGGGTCCACAGTACGGAGCGGTTCCGCAGGGCGGCGCCCAAAACGCGCCACGCCCTCGTCACCGTGATCAGGAGGGCGCAAAAGATCAGGGACCACACCACCCGGTTGGCCACGATCTCAACGGCACCCGCCGGCTGCAGAACGAAGAAGTACAGCGGAAGCAGCCCCCACAGGCCGTAAGCGCCGACGCCGAACAGCATCCCCGCCGTCGTCTCCTTATCCACCGCCTTGGGTGCGCCCGACGAACCGGATGCCGCAGACGTGCCAGGGCCGGTCACGCCCGAGGGCGGAGCTCCGGGTGAAAGGGCGGTCGGAACAGCGGAGGAGACGGATCCGTCGGGGTTAGGCACAAGACCCATAACACCATCCTAAGATGCGGTATTCCGCCTGGCCGCACCAAAAGCTTGCCTGCGGAGGCAAATTAGTCAGTAGGCTTGCCATTATGAGTACGACTCTCCGCAGGGTGGTGGCCCGATGAGGCTCCGCCACAGCAACGCTTCCGGCCGCGGATACCGGCGGGTGGGGGCCGGTGCCGGGTTCAGCTACAGGGACCTGGACGGCTCCACGCTGTCGCCCGGTCCGGTCCGGGACCGGCTGGAGGGCATCGGCATTCCGCCAGCCTGGACCGACGTGTGGATAGCGCCGTTCGAGAACGGGCACATCCAGGCCACGGGGCTGGATGCCGTGGGCCGCCGGCAGTACATCTACCATCCGGAGTGGCGCGAACGGAAAGACCGCGTGAAGTTCGACCGCGCGCTCCAGCTCGCCGAATCGCTGCCCACCGCCCGCCGGCTCGTCACCATGGACCTGAGGTCCGACGGCGTCACCCGGCAGCGCGTTTTGGCCGCGGCTTTCAGGATGCTGGACAGCGGCTCCCTGCGGGTCGGCTCGGAACGGTACACGAACGAGAACGGCAGCCACGGGCTCGCCACGCTGCTCTGCGCCCACGTCAATGTCCGCAAGGACTGCCTGCACCTCAGCTTCCCCGCCAAGAGCGGCAAGACCTGGGACTCCCTCATCGCGGACCCCGATCTTGCCCCGCTGGCCCAGGCCCTCAAACGGCGTGGCGGCAACGCGCGGCTGCTGGCCTACAAGAACGGCCGGACGTGGCACCCGGTGACCAGCGCCGAGATCAACAGCTACGTCAAGGAACGCACGGGCGACGACTTCACCGCGAAGGACTTCCGGACCCTGCGGGGCACCGCCGCGGCCGCCGTCAGCCTGGCCCGGAGCGGGCCGCAGAGAACCGAGGCAAAGAGGAAGCGCGCCATCAGGGTCGCCATGATGGAGGCGGCGGCGCTGCTGGGGAATACGCCGTCGATTGCACGCAAGAGCTACGTGGACCCGCGGCTGCTGGACCACTTTGCGGCCGGCGAGACTATAGACCCCAAACGGCTGGATTCGGCGGAGTCGGAACTGCGGGCGCTGCTGTACCGCGAGGGCGACGTGGTGGCCCTGCGCAGGAGCGGCTGACGCGGGGCCGCAGGCCGTCACGGACCGCCGTGCGCCGTCACGGGTGGTCAGCCCGGCCGGGCGGACAATTAGAATTGAAAACTGCGCGCCGGTGGGGCGCGGTCTCCCGTTCCGGAAGGGCTTACGGTGTCCAACACAGCTGAATCCACGGCCAAGCGCCCGCTCCGCGTCGCGATCGTCGGCGCAGGACCCGCAGGCGTCTATGCCGCGGACATCCTGACCAAGTCCAACGAGGTCAAGGACGGCGACTTCGAGGTCAGCATTGACCTCTTCGAGGCCTACCCGGCACCGTACGGCCTGATCCGCTACGGCGTGGCCCCGGACCACCCGCGGATCAAGGGCATCGTCAACGCCCTGCACAAGGTCCTGGACCGCGGCGACATCAGGTTCCTGGGCAACGTCACCTATGGCCGGGACCTCACGCTGCACGACTTCCGCGCCTTCTACGACGCCGTCATCTTCTCCACCGGCGCCATCAAGGACGCCGGCCTGGACATCCCCGGCGTCGACCTTGAAGGCTCCTATGGCGCTGCCGACTTCGTGTCCTGGTACGACGGGCATCCGGACGTTTCCCGCGAGTGGCCGCTGGACGCCAAGGAAATCGCGGTCATCGGGAACGGCAACGTGGCCCTGGACGTCGCGCGGATGCTGGTGAAGCACGCCGACGAGCTCCTCGTCACCGAAATCCCGGACAACGTCTACCAGGGCCTGAAGAATTCACCGGTCACCGACGTCCACGTCTTCGGCCGCCGCGGCCCCGCCCAGGTCAAGTTCACCCCGCTGGAGCTCCGCGAACTCAGCCACGCACGCGACGTCGACATCGTGCTGTACCCGGAGGACTTCGAGTTCGACGAGGCCTCCGACGACGCGATCCGGAGCAACAACCAGACCAAGACCATGGTGAACACCATGACCAACTGGCTCGTTGAGGAGCACGCCGAGGCCGAGCAGCCGTCGTCGCGCCGCCTTCATCTGCACTTCCTGCACAGCCCGGTAGAGATTTACGACGACGGCGGGTCCGGCAAGGTGGCGGGCATCAAGTTCGAGCGCATGCAGCTGGACGGCACCGGGAACGTCAAGGGCACAGGGGAGTTCGCCGACTACCCGGTGCAGGCCGTCTACCGCGCCATCGGCTACCACGGCTCCGCGCTGGACGAACTGGAATACGACGCGAAGCACGGGGTCATCCCCAACGAAGGCGGCCGTGTCCTCGACGCCGGCGGGAACCCTGTCCCCGGCATTTACACCACCGGCTGGATCAAGCGCGGGCCGGTCGGCCTGATCGGCCACACGAAGGGCGACGCCCTCGAGACCATTGGCTTCCTCCTCGAGGACCGGCTCACCCTGCCGCCGGCGCAGAACCCGGACCCGCAGGCCATCATCGACCTGCTCGAGGAGCGCGGCATCGAGTACACCACGTGGGAGGGCTGGAACAAGCTGAACGCCCACGAGGCAGCCCTCGGCGCATCGTGGACGGAGTCCGCCGAGGCCGACGGCGGCGTGGTGCGCGAACGCATCAAGGTGGTGCCGCGCGAGGAAATGATCCAGATCTCCCGCGCCTGAGAGTTTCGCTGCGCGCCCAACTGACTCGCAATAGATGTCGTTTTGAGTGCTCATAACGACATCTATTGCGAGTCAGTTGGGTGGACTAGACTGTCGCGGGCAAGCGTTTGCTCGAGTGGGAGTTCGATGAAGAACCTGATCCAGCCAATGGCACCCGGAACCGAAGATTCGGTACTGCTGCAGCGCCGGGCCCTGGCCGGCCACGAATTCCTGGACAGCCATCCGCAGGCCGAAGCGTTCCCTGATGCCGAAGAGATCCCGGGGCTGCGCCGCCTGATCCGCGAATCGTGGCAGCGGTCCGCCAAGCTGCACGCTAACCCCGACCTCCCCGAGGCGCCGCTGGCCATCGCCGCGGACGAGCTGGAGGAATACCGGCGCCAGCACCCCCTGGCCGCCATCATGCCTGTGATCCAGAAGCTCCTCATCCGGCCCAGCAACGACAGCGGCCTGCTGGTGGCCGTCGGCGACGAGGTTGGCAGGCTGCTCTGGGTGGAAGGCGACACCGGCGCCCGCAGCCGCGCAGAGGGCATGATGTTTGTTCCCGGCGCCGACTGGTCGGAGGCGACCGTGGGGACCAGCGCCCCCGGGACCGCCCTCGCGCTGGGCCGCGGCATCCAGATTTCCGGCGCCGAGCACTACAAACGGTCCGTCCACCCGTGGAGCTGCACGGCGGTGCCGTTCCAGGACCCCGACTCCGGCGCGCTGCTGGGGGTCGTGGACATCACGGGCACGGAGGCGGCCGTGGCGCCGCACACGCTCTCCCTCGTCGAGGCCACGGTGGCGGCGGCCCAGGCCCAGTTGCGCGTCGAACGCCTGCAGCTCGCCGCCGAACAGGACCGGGTTAAGGCACGACGGCGGAGCTCGAGTTCCGCTGACAGGTCCGGGTCTGCGCCGGAGGGCAGCCTGTACCGCAACAGCCTGCAACTGCTGGGCCGGGACCAGGCCCTGCTCAGCATCGAGGGCCGGACCGTGGCGCTATCGGCACGGCACAGCGAAATCCTGGCCCTGCTGACCACCCACCCGGATGGCCTCAGCGCCGAGGAACTCAGCATGCTGCTCTATCCCGGCGACGGCTCGAGCATCACCCTGCGCGCCGAGATGGTTCGCCTCCGCAAGGTCCTCCGGCAGCTTAGCCCCGCGGCGGTCCCGGAGTCCCGCCCGTACAAAATGACCATCGACCTCCTGCCGGACAGCGGCCAGGTGCTGAACTGCCTCCAGCGCGGCGCCCACAGGATCGCACTCGAGATCTACCGCGGGGCCGTGCTCCCTCGGTCCGAAGCACCAGGCGTCGTGGAGTTGCGCGACCGCGTGTCCGCACTGGTGCGCGAGGCCGTCCTGACCGACGGCAGCGCCGAGTCCCTGCTCAAGTACGCTGACCTGCCCGAGGCGAGGGACGACGTCGGCGTCCGGCTGGCCGCCCTCAAGCTGCTGCCGCCGCGCTCGCCCAAGCGGGCCGCCGTCGTCGCCGATCTTGAACGGCTGGAAACGGAACTGGTCTAGCACTCGGCCTTGGGCCCACGCCTGCCGGGTTCCCTGGCCGAGCTTGCGAGGTCAGGGGGCAGGTGGGGACGGGGTTGCAACCTGGCTGCAACCTGCCCGCTCCTAGGCTCGATGCATCGGCGATCACCATGACATGTCGCCACAGTGTTGCAGAGCAAAGGAGCTAGCAAATGACCGTTTATGCACAGCCCGGCACCGAAGGTTCGAAGGTCACGTTCAAGGACCGCTACGAGAACTGGATCGGCGGCGAATGGGTTGCACCCGTGAAGGGCCAGTACTTCGAGAACATCACCCCGGTCACCGGCAAAGCGTTCTGCGAGGTGGCCCGCGGCACCGCCGAGGACATCGAACTGGCCCTGGACGCCGCGCACAAGGTTGCTCCCTCCTGGGGCAAGACTTCAGTTGCGGAGCGCGCAGCCATCCTGAACAAAATCGCCGACCGCATCGATGAGAACGTCGAGCTGCTCGCCGTCGCCGAGACCTGGGACAACGGCAAGCCGGTCCGCGAGACCCTTAACGCGGACATCCCGCTGGCAGCCGACCACTTCCGCTACTTTGCCTCCGCCGTCCGGGCCCAGGAGGGCCGGCTGTCGCAGCTCGACGACGACACCACCGCGTACCACTTCCACGAGCCGCTCGGCGTCGTGGGACAGATCATCCCGTGGAACTTCCCCATCCTGATGGCCGTCTGGAAGCTGGCGCCGGCGCTCGCGGCGGGCAACGCCGTCGTCCTCAAGCCGGCGGAACAGACGCCGACGTCCATCCTTGTCCTGATAGAACTCATCGGCGACCTGCTGCCGGCCGGCGTGCTCAACGTGGTCAACGGCTTCGGCGTCGAGGCCGGCAAGCCGCTGGCCTCCAGCCCGCGGATCCGCAAGATCGCCTTCACCGGCGAGACCACCACCGGCCGGCTGATCAGCCAGTACGCCAGCCAGAACCTGATTCCGGTCACGCTGGAACTCGGCGGCAAGAGCCCGAACATCTTCTTCAACGACGTCGCCGACTCCAATGACGCGTTCTACGACAAGGCGCAGGAAGGTTTCGCGCTCTTCGCCTTCAACCAGGGCGAAGTCTGCACCTGCCCGTCCCGAGCCCTGGTCCAGGATGACATCTATGACTCCTTCATGGCCGACGCCGTGGCCCGGGTGGAGAAGATGATCCAGGGTAACCCGCTGGACACCGAAACCCAGGTGGGCGCCCAGGCCTCCAACGACCAGCTGGAAAAGATCCTCTCCTACATCGACATCGGAAAGCAGGAGGGCGCCAAGGTGCTCACCGGCGGCGCCCGCGCCGAACTGCCCGGTGATCTGGCCGGCGGCTACTACGTCCAGCCCACGATTTTCGAGGGCCACAACCGGATGCGCATCTTCCAGGAGGAGATCTTCGGCCCGGTGGTGTCCGTAGCCCGCTTCAGTGACTACAACGACGCCATGGGCCTCGCCAACGACACCCTCTACGGCCTGGGCGCCGGCGTCTGGTCCCGCAATGGCAACGTCGCGTACCGGGCCGGCCGCGAGATCCAGGCCGGCCGCGTCTGGATCAACAACTACCACGCCTACCCGGCCGGTGCCGCGTTCGGCGGCTACAAGTCCTCCGGCATCGGACGCGAAAACCACGCCATGATGCTGGACCACTACCAGCAGACCAAGAACCTGCTGGTCAGCTACAACGAAAACAAGCTCGGCTTCTTCTAAGGGATTAGGAGCCGGCGCCCTAGGCCGCGCTTAGCCCGGGCGGGGACGGATCAGCTCCATCCGTCCCCGCCCGCACCATGCTTCCCGCCCGCACCGCGGCGGAAGACCGTCCCCTGGCCACCACTCAGGAAGGCAGCACCACCCGTCCCGCACCACCTGAAACAACGCTTCAACGACGCAAGGATTTCGCCAATGACGACGACAATGCAAGCAGCCGTAGTAACCGAATTCACCAAGGACCTCCAGATCCAGGACATTCCCGTCCCGACGCCCGGCCGCGGCCAGGCGCTCGTCAAAGTGATCACCAGCGGTGTCTGCCACACCGACCTCCACGCAGCGGAAGGGGACTGGCCGGTCAAGCCGTCGCCGCCCTTTGTGCCCGGCCACGAAGGCGTGGGCGAGGTGGTGGCACTCGGTGAGGGCGTCACGGACCTCGCCGTCGGGGATCTGGTGGGCAATGCCTGGCTCTGGTCCGCCTGCGGCGACTGCCAGTACTGCCGCACCGGCTGGGAAACGCTGTGCGAGGCCCAGCAGAACGCCGGCTACAGCGTGGACGGGTCCTTCGGCGAGTACATGCTGGTGGACAGCCGTTTTGCCGCCCGGATTCCGGCGGGCTCGGATCCCGTGGAGGTCGCCCCGGTGCTGTGCGCCGGCGTCACCGTCTACAAGGGGCTGAAAATGACCGAGGCCAAGCCGGGGGAGTGGGTCACCATCTCCGGAATCGGCGGCCTGGGGCACATCGCCGTCCAGTACGCCGTCGCCATGGGCCTGCGCGTCGCCGCCGTCGACATCGCGGACGACAAACTGGCCCTGGCCAAAAAGCACGGCGCCGAACTCACCGTCAATGCGCTGCACGAGGACCCCGCGGAAGTCATCCAGCGGGAAACCGGCGGCTGCCACGGAGTCCTGGTCACGGCCGTGCACCCGTCGGCGTTTGGGCAGGCCATCGGCATGGCCCGCCGCGGCGGCACGATCGTGTTCAACGGCCTGCCGCCGGGCGACTTCCCGGCACCGATCTTTGAGATCGTGCTCAAGGGCCTGACCGTCCGCGGCTCCATCGTGGGGACGCGGCAGGACCTGGAAGAAGCGCTTGACTTCTACGCGCAGGGCAAGATCCATCCCACCGTCTCCACGCGGGAACTCTCGGAAGTCAACGCGGTCTTTGACGAGATGAAGCACGCCAAGATCGACGGCCGCGTGGTGCTGAGGTTCTGATGAGGAGATGTGGCTGATGCCCGACACCAGGCTCGACGCCGCGGTGACGCTGCCCGGGGAGGACTTCTCCCGGGTGGCACTCACCGCCGAGGCCGTGCGGCTGCTGCGAAAGCTCTGGACGCGGCACGGCCCGCTCATGTTCCACCAGTCCGGCGGCTGCTGCGACGGATCCGCGCCCATGTGCTACCCGGCGGGGGACTTCCTGACCGGCGACTCGGATGTGCTGCTGGGGCTGTTTGACCTCTCCGCGGACGACGGCGTCGGGTCCGGTTCCGCGGACGACGGCCGCCAGCCGCTGGAGTTCTGGATGTCCAGGGAACAGTTCGGCTACTGGAGCCACACGCACCTGACGGTGGACGTAGTGCAGGGCCGGGGGAGCGGATTCTCGGTCGAGGCGCCGGAAGGCAAGCGGTTCCTGATCCGTTCCACCCTGATGGACTGGCCGGTGTAGACGAACCCAGACCCGGATGCAATACGCCGTGGCAATTGATGCGCAGGTAGGGCCGCCAAGTTAGCGGCCTTACCTGTGCGTTGCCCGTTAACTGACTGATTGAAAACCCCCAATTTGGGTGGCTCAGCCGGCCAAATAACTCCGGTCCGGCTGCATCCACAAGGTTTTCACGGGCATGGCCACGCACGATGGCACGGTCATAACCCTCCTAGCGGCAGGTGTGCCATGAAAATCTCAGCATGGAAGTCAGACGGGGGAGCGGATCAAAGTCGATCCGCTTCACCCACCGATCCACCAACAAACCGACGTCAACGACGCAAAAAGCACGGCAAGCAAGCCATCTCCTTCCGGACGGTGGCAGCAGTAACCACATTGATGATGCCAGTCGCCATGGGTTTGCCTGTGGTCGCAGCCAACGCAGTGCAGGCACCGGTGGGGGAAGGTTTCACCATCACCCCCTCTGATCTGTCCTTCATCCTGAAGCAGATCAAGATCGCTGAAGCCCACGTGGCCAACACGACCTCGGCCACCGGCCCCTGCGGCGCGCTGATCGGCACTGGCCCCAACCAAATTCCGAGCCCCCTGGTTTCTCAGGGTCTCCGGACGGTGGACGGGTCATGCAACAATCTCCAGCCGGGCCAGGAGACGTTCGGTGCAGCCGACCAGAAGTTCCCCCGCCTGACCACACCCGTGTTTAAGAGTGCCGAGAACTCGCCTCCTGCGTTCGGGCCTTCGCAGCCGACGTCGTACGCGCAGAAGAGGGGCAACGTCTTCGACTCCGAGCCACGCGTGATCAGCAACCTGATCGTGGACCAGACCTCGACCAACCCGGCGGCGGTCGCCGCGGCCGGTAACCCGGTCCGGACGCAGGGCAACCCGGGCGTCGTGCCCTGCACCACGGACCCGGATCCCCTGGCCACCCCGCCCGTCGTCGGCGTTCCCGCAGACTGCGTGCCGTCCCACAGCACGCTGTTCATCGAGAACGTGACCACCGATGTCGGACTCTCCCCGCCCTACAACTCGATGTTCACGCTCTTCGGCCAGTTCTTTGACCACGGCGTTGACCAGACTGTTAAGAGCGGTGGAACCGTCTTCGTTCCGCTGAAGGATGACGACCCGCTGATCGCAGGCCCGGACCACGTCTTCGGGAACGCGGACGACCTCGACCCGAACCTGCGTTTCATGGTTCTGACCCGGGGCCAGAACCAGCCCGGACCGGATGGCATCGCGGGCGACAACCCCGCGACCCCTGCCGACGAAAGCGCTGACGATATCCAGGATGCGAACAACACGGACTCGCCCTGGGTCGATCAGAGCCAGACCTACACCTCGCACCCCTCGCACCAGGTGTTCCTGCGTGAGTATGTTGACAACAACGCCGGGAGGCCGGTCGCCACAGGCAAGATGCTCGGCGGGGAAGCGGGCACCAACGCGGTCAACGGCATGGCCACCTGGGCCACGACCAAGGCGCAGGCCTCGGCGCGGCTCGGCATCCAGCTGCTCGACAAGGACGTCCTGAATGTCCCGATGGTCGCCGCGGACCCCTACGGCAAGTTCATTCCCGGCCCTGCCCGCGGTCTGCCGCAGTTCGTGACAGATACGGGACTCGTGGAGGCCGACCGTGCCGACAACGGCGGCCTGGGGACCCTGGTGCCCGCGAACGTCAAATACTTTGACACCCCGTTCCTGACGGACATCGCGCACAACGCGGACCCGTCCCCGCAGGACACCGACCACAACCCGGCTACACCAAAGGTGACCCCGGCGAAGGATGGCGACACCACGGCATCTGCCGATTTCGCCAGCCAGGCCCCTGGCACCTATGACGACGAGATGCTGAATGCGCACTTCAT
Source organism: Arthrobacter sp. NPDC056493 (assembly GCF_042795115.1). NCBI lineage: Bacteria > Bacillati > Actinomycetota > Actinomycetes > Micrococcales > Micrococcaceae > Arthrobacter > Arthrobacter sp. NPDC056493. The sequence continues at coordinate 66,597 of NZ_JBHTSL010000018.1, forward strand.
CGCCGGTGACGGTCGCGTCAACGAGAACATCGGCCTCACCACCATCCACCAGATCTTCCACTCGGAGCACGATCGGCTCGTCGACGACATCGAGAACATCCTGACCACCGATACCTCCCCCAGCGGCGTCGCCGCTTTGCCTGAGTGGAAGCTGGCTGCCGGTGCCGCCGGCTGGAACGGTGAGCGGCTCTTCCAGGCCGCACGGTTCATCACCGAGATGGAGTACCAGCACCTGGTCTTCGAGGAGTTCGCCCGCAAGGTTCAGCCTGCGATCAACCCCTTTGAGCCGTTTGCCTTTACCCAGACGGAACTGAACCCCGCGATCAAGGCGGAATTCGCCCACGCCGTGTACCGCTTCGGCCACTCGATGCTGACGGAAACAATCGCACGCAGGAATGAGGACGGCCCCGGCCCTGACACGGTGTTCGGAACGTCCGACGACACGAGGGGCAGCCAGAACGACATCTCGCTGCTCCATGGATTCCTCAACCCGCCGGAATACACCAACGGCGGTCCTGCCGGGCTGCTGACCTCGGAAGAGGCTGCCGGCAGCGTCATCGCGGGCATGTCGGACCAGGCCGGTAACGAACTGGATGAGTTCGTGACGGACACACTCCGCAACAACCTGCTGGGCCTGCCCCTGGACCTTCCGACGATCAACATGACGCGGGCCCGTTCTGAGGGTATTCCGCGGCTGAACGTCCTTCGCCGGGAACTGTTCAACTCAACGAATGACGGCCAGCTGAAGCCCTACACCAACTGGGTCGACTTCGGCGAGAACCTCAAGCACCCGGAGTCGCTCGTCAACTTCGTCGCTGCCTACGGTCTGCACCCGTCCATCACCGGTGCCACGACGCTGGCAGGCAAGCGGGAAGCCGCACGCCTCATCGTCAGCCCCGCCCCCGGGGACGTCGCTCCGGCCGACGCCGCAGCGTTCATGAACAGCACGGATACCTGGGCCAACAGCGGCACCAGCTCGATCACCGGCCTCGACAACGTTGATCTCTGGGTCGGCGGCCTCGCGGAGCAGACGGTTGTATTCGGCGGCCTGCTGGGCAGCACGTTCAACTACGTCTTCGAGAACCAGCTGACCAACCTGCAGAACGGCGACCGCCTGTATTACCTGGCACGCACCCCCGGCATGAACCTGAGGACGCAACTGGAGGGCAACTCGTTCGCCGAGATGATGATGCGCAACACGAACGTGAAGAGCCTGAAGGCCGACGCGTTTGCCACGGCGGACTGCAAGTTTGAACTGAAGAAGCTGGCCGGCACCGCCCCTGAGTTTGCAACCTTGGGCAACACCGTCGCGGACGACCCGGATTCAGAGTGCAGCGAGGCGGACCTCCTGATCCGCATGGCCGACGGCACCATCAAGTACCGCTCGCGGAACACCGTGGACCCCTCCGGCATCAACGGCCAGAGTGTCTACAACGGCACCGCCGGCGTGGACCGCATCTTCGGCGGAAACGACAGCGACACCTTCTGGGGCGGTGAAGGCAACGACGTCATCGAAGGCGGCGACGGAGCCGACGTCGCACTCGGTGGCGACGGCGACGACATCATCACCGACCTCGCCGGTGACGACGTCCACAAGGGCGGACCCGGCAACGACGCGATCAACGCCGGACCCGGCCTGGACATCGTCATGGGTGGGGAAGGCAAGGACTTCACAAACGGCGGAGCCAATGCCAACGAAACCTTCGCCGGCGCCGGTGACGACTTCGTGATGCTCGGTGAGAGCCTTGACGCCGCATTCGGCGACAGCGGCGATGACTGGGAAGAGGGCGGCGACCAGCCGGACCTGATGCAAGGAGACAGCGGCAACCTGTTCTTCCTGGACGATTCCCAGAAGCCCGGACACGACATCCTCGTCGGCCAGGGCGGCGACGACGACTACGACATGGAGGGCGGCGACGACATCGGCGTCGGCGGTCCTGGCATCGAGAAAGTCGCCGGAGCTTCCGGTTACGACTGGGAGACCGGTCAGGGCGATCCCCAGCCGCAGGACCTGGACCTCGCCTTGCCGCTTGTTCCGCTTGACATCCTGACCGTTGATGTCCGCGACAAGTTCAACGAACTCGAGGCCGCCTCCGGCTGGAAATTCGATGACAAGATCCGCGGCGACAGCGTCGTTCCCAGCGCCGTTGGAGGCGGCGGGTTCATCGGGTGCAACGTTCTGGATCAGGCCGGTGTGGACCGGATCGCCGGACTCGGCGACCTGGTGACGACCTTCCCGACGCCGACCGCCGATGTTGTGTCCGCCTCGGCGGGCAAGGACTGCCCGGTCCTCACCGGTGCGAACGTCTGGGGCGAAGGCAACATCCTCCTCGGCGGCAGCGGCAGCGACCTGATCGAGGGCCGCGGCGCAAACGACATCATCGACGGCGACCGCTACCTCAGTGTCCGTCTCAGCGTCCGCACCAACGCAGCCGATCCGGCAAGCGAGATCGGCAGCGCCAGCATTGAAGGGCCGGGGCAGAGCGCCATGAGCAGCCGGTACCTGAAGGACGCCAACGGCAACCTGACGGGACCGACCCTCCAGGAGGCTGTCTTCGCGGGAACCGTGAACCCGGGCAACATCGTGGCGGTCCGCGAGATCCTCACGGGCTCCGGCGGCACCGACTCCGCAGTGTTCACCGGACCGGAAGCCGACTACACGGTCACCACAACCGGCGGCGACGGCACCCTCGGCTCCCCGGGCTCCACCACCACGGTGACCGACAACGTGGGCGCTGACGGTACCGACACCGTGCGGAACGTTGAACGCCTCGTGTTCGCCGACACCGTCGCTCCGGCGGCGCCAGTCATCGTCTCGGTTGCCGCAGGCAATGGCCAGGCGACGGTCAACTTCACCCCGGCAGCAGGCGGCGTCGCCACCAGCTTCGAGGTGCGGGTGGTCAACGCGGCCGGAACCCAGGTCGGTGCACTCCAGACCGCCGACGCCGGTGCCACCAGCCTGGTGGTGACGGGCCTGGCCAACGGAACCCCTGTCCGGTTCCAGGTTCGGGCACTGAACGCAATCGGCACCAGCGCCTTCTCGGCACTGTCCGGCACGGTGACCCCGTCGGCTCCCACCCTTGCGAGCGCTCCGGCGATCGGCACGGCGACCGCGGGCAATGCCCAGGCCACGGTGCGGTGGACCGCCCCGGCGGCGGTAGCCAGCGCCCCGGTCACCCAGTTCCGGGTCCGTGTTTTCGTGGGTACGGGTGCCACTCCGACCCGCGAGGTGACGGTCGGCAACGTGACGAACACGGTGGTCACCGGCCTGATCAACGGCACGGGATACACGTTCGACGTCTCGGCGATCAACGCAGCAGGCACGGGCGCAGCATCGGCCCGCACACCGCTGACCACGCCGCGGACCGAGTTCGTTGCACCGACGGTCACTGGCCGGACGCCCGCCTCGGGCGCCACGTCCGTCAGCCAGGCGAACAACCTGAGCGTGACCTTCAGTGAGCCGGTGGCGAATGTCACCACAGGCACCGTCGTACTGCGGCTCGGCGCCACCGTCATCCCCACCACGGTCACGTACAACAACGCGAACCGCACGGCGACGGTGAACCCGAACGCCAACCTCCTGGCAGACCGCACGTACTCGTTGGCTGTCTCCTCAGTCCGCGACACCGCCGGGAACACCATCGCGTTCAACTCGTGGCAGTTCACCACCGGTCCCGCTCCGACCGTTGCTTCCGTTACCCCCGGTATCGGCGCCAACAACGTGGGCAGGACGGCGAACGTCACGGTCCGCTACAGCGAGCCCGTGACGAACGTCAGCACCGGAACAGTGGTGCTGCGGCGCGGCGGCCTGACCGGTCCGGTGGTGACGGCGACCGTCACGTACAACGCCGCGACCAGGACCGCGACGTTGAACCCGTCGGCAACTCTGGCGGCCAACACCACCTACACCATGGCAACGTCCGCGGTACGGGATCTGGCGGGCAACCCGCTGGCCTTCCGCTCCTGGACGTTCAGGACGGGTGCTGTGTAACTCACCAGGACGGCTGGCGGCCCGCAAGGCCGCCAGCCAATCCTCTCCGGACCCACGCCCGGCCCTCCACCACACCGCGCAGCCGCAGCGCGGAGGAGGGCCGGGCGTGGTTTTGCGTGCCGGCTGTCTCAGTATTCGGGACAAATGTGGCCGTCCACTGGATGGACACTACACTTGATAGGTCTGTTTCCATCCCCTATCAGGACTGTGGACTTCCAATGAACCTTTTCCGGACCAAATCCATCGAGCAGTCAATAGCCGACGCCGATGAACCCGGACGTAAGCTGAAGCGCTCCCTGAGCACTTGGGACCTCATGATCATGGGCGTCGCCGTCGCAGTCGGCGCCGGCATCTTCTCCGTGGGCGCCAAGGCCGCTGCGAACTTCGCCGGCCCCGCCGTCACCATCTCCTTCCTGGTCGCCGCCGTCACCTGTGCGCTGGCGATCATGTGCTACGCCGAGTTCGCCACCGCCATCCCGGTGGCCGGCTCCGCTTACGTCTTCACCTACGCCACCATGGGCGAGATTCTGGCCTGGATCATCGGCTGGAACCTCATCCTGGAACTATTCACCGCGGCCGCAGTGATCGCCAAGTACTGGGGCATCTACCTCAGCAAGGTCTTCGCCCTGATGGGCGTGGAAATGCCGCCCGCCATTTCGATCGGCGGCGTTGACCTGTACTGGGGCGCGTTCCTCATCGTCGCCGTCTTCACCGTGCTGCTGGTGCTCGGCACCAAGCTGTCCGCCCGCGTCGGCAACATCTTCACGCTGATCAAGATCGGCGTGGTGGTGTTCGTTATCATCGTGGGCTTCAGCTACGTGAAGTTCTCCAACTACACCCCCTTCGTCCCGGCCTCCGAACCGACGGCCGGCGCCGGCGCGGCTGACGTCATGAAGCAGTCCTTCTTCGGCTTCCTCACCGGGGCCGCCCCCGCACAGTACGGCACCCTCGGCATTTTCGCCGGCGCCGCTCTGGTGTTCTTTGCTTTCATCGGCTTCGACGTGGTGGCGACCTCCGCGGAAGAGGTCAAGAACCCGCAGAAGACGCTGCCCCGCGGCATCTTCGGCGGCCTGGCCCTGGTGACGCTGCTGTACATCCTGGTGTCCCTCGCCCTGACCGGCATGGTCTCCTACACGCAGCTCGCCGAGGCGGAGAGCCCCACCCTCACCACAGCCTTCGAAGCGGTCGGCAACACCGACGCCGCGAAGGTGATCGCCTTCGGTTCCCTCGTGGGCCTGACCACCGTGATCATGGTGCTGCTCATGGGCCTGGCCCGCGTTGTACTGGCCATGAGCCGCGACGGCCTGCTGCCGCGCTCCCTGTCCAAGACCAGCGAAAAGCGTTCGACGCCGGTCCGTCTGCAGATTATCTGCGGCGCCGCCGTTGCCGTGGTCGCCGGGCTCACCAACGTGGACCTGCTCGAGGAAATGATCAACATCGGCACGCTGTCGGCGTTCGTGATGGTCAGCCTGGGCATCCTGGTGCTGCGCAGGAAGCGCCCCGACCTGAAGCCCGCGTTCCGGGTCCCGTTCGGCAAGGTGCTTCCCGTCGTGTCCGCGGTGCTGTGCCTGTACCTGATGACCAACCTTGCTGTGGAGACCTGGATCTTCTTCGGCATCTGGCTGGTAGTGGGCATCGCCATCTACTTCGCTTACGGGCAGCGGCACTCCCGCCTCAACGAGAAGTTCGCCGGTGCCAAAGCTGCGGTGGACGGCCGGACGTCCGGCCTTGATGACCGGGACGACGACGAGGACGCACTCACCCGCGTCTAGCTGATCCCAGCACAGGCCTGACCTGTTCAGCAGGGATCGCCCCTGATGAACGAACCGCCGCCCCCTGATGCAACCGTCAGGGGGCGGCGTGCCGTCCCACCCAGTCCACCAGCGGGCGGAGCTGTTCCCAGAGCCCGGCAATCTCGCGTTCGGCGTCCTGGGAGCCGAGCCATTCGGGCTCGCCGAGGGTAACCCCGGCCGAGAGCGACTTGTGCTTCAGCAGTTCGCCGCGGGGATGATCCTTCGGAAAGCCCCGGGGCACGGTTTTCAGTTTCTCGCCTTCGATGGCGAATCCGGCCGCCGCGACGGCGTCCACGATGTGTTGCAACTGTTCGCCGGTGCTCCCCGCGTCCACCGAATTCCGGTACCGGACCAGCTGAGCGGGTGAGTGCGAGTGGTAGCCGCCCCCAACCAGCAGGCCGTCGGCGCTGATCTGGAGGTAATAGCCCACGCCCTCCTGGTACGAGGCGAAGGCGCCCTGGGCGGTCTTGTACGGTGACTTGTCCGGGGAGAACCGGACATCACGGTTGGGCCGGAAAATCTTGCCCGGTCCAAAGCGCGGCTCAAGCTCTGCGAGGAGCGCCTGAAGCGGAGCCTTGACGGAATCCTGGTACACCGCCGAATGGGCATGCCACCAGTCCCGGTTGTTGTTCTCCTCCAGCTCAGCGTAGAACTTCGTTGCCGCGGCCGGGATGCCCTCGAATGTGCTCATGATTGAAGCCTAGGGATTTGCCGCGACTCCGGCCATGGCCGCGCGCTCCTATGTGGAACGCGGCCCATATGTGGAAAGCCGCGCCCATGTGGAACATCCGCGGTGCCGATAAGAGGCTGCTACCCGCAGGCAGTAATCCGGTACAAGGTGCGGCCCTCCGCGGACGCCACTTTTTCAAAGCCCTGCTCCGTGGGCACGTTGTAGAAACCCGGCCAGCGCTTCAGGCTGACGCTGCCGTGAGACCCGCCGGGGGCGTCCTCATAGAAGTAAGTGGCGCCGACCTTGCGCACAGCATCACAGACGGCAGGGTCAGCTGCCAGCCGGTTGAAGCCGGTGCGGAGCAGTTCCTTGGCCGCGCTGCCGGCTGTCGGCGCGCCCAGTTGCGTGTAGACGACGTGCCGGCCGGTCAGCGCATAGAAGTAGGTTTCGCCGTTGAACGGGTCCCCGATCACCACCGCATCGTCCGGCAGCATGGAGCCGGCCCGCTCAATGAAGGCCTGCTCGCCGCTGGAAAGCACGCCGGCTCCTGGTTTGTCGGAGACTGTGTAATTCTGCGCGGACACCGCTACGCGTTCCACGGAACGGTAGCTTCCGGAACCCACATATAGCGCACCGATGACAGCAGCAGCGGCAACCGTGAACAGGATGGCGGGAACGGGCCACCGTCCGGCGGGTCTGGCCTCATGAGGGCGTGCGGAAATAGCGCGCATCACCGCCCTGACCGCGGCACCTGTCACCACGGCAATGGCCAGCGCGGCCAGCAGACTCCCCGCCATGGCGATGAACGGTGCAATCCGCTGGGTGTCCTTGTACCAGAAGCCGGTGAGCCACCGCAGTCCGTTTTCGGGACCCGCGGCAAGCACGTAGAGCCCCACGAAGGCCAGCCAGGTGGCGGCCAGCGGCCTCGCCTCCCGGACAAAAACAGCCGCAACGGCGCCAAGAATCACCAGCAGTCCCACTGCGATGTTGAAGTCGTCCGGTGCGGGCGGGGAGAGTGCCGGGAAGCGCGGCAGGTCGAAGAAGGCAAGGTACACGGAATCCGGGACTGCTGCCCGTACAGCCCGGCGGTAGGCCATGACGCCTGCCAGCAGGCGGGAGTTGGCCAGCACCGACCACGCCGCTGCCGCAAGGAGCACCGCGACCAGCACAGCCGCAAGGGTGGGGAGGGGACGGCGACGCACCCCGCGCACCAGCAGCGGCAGGAAGCGCGCGGCCACGAAGGGCAGGACTGCTACGGCAATCGCAAACAGGGCGCTCGGGTGGGCCGCGGCGCAGCCGCCGAGGACGGCCACGAGGATGATGGCCAGGGGGACGTGCCCGCGGGCCGGCGCCCCCGCCCGCGTCCCCGCGGGCACGCCTGACCTCCCGGCAGATGGCCCGGCGGTTGCCACGGCGGTTGGCCCGGCGGTTGGCTCGGCAGGAGTCGCTGCGGACGTCACGCGGCGCAGCAGCAGCACGGCCAGGGCCAGCGTCGCGGGCACGAGCGCGGTGGCGAGCCCGTTGGGCCACTGGCCGCTGCGGAGGAGCTGGGAAAAGGGGAAGCTGATGAAGGAGGCACCAACCAGCGGCGTCAGCGCCCAGGCCGCAGGATGCCGCGGCAGCACGGCCGTGGCCAGGAACGCCAGGCCGGCCGGCCAGATCAGGCCGCCGATGACGATCGAGGACAGGTTGGCCGCTTCGGAGACGCTGCCCGGAACGAGGGCAACGGCGCTGTGCCAGCCCGCCGGGTAGTACGTGGCGCGGCCGGCGCCGAAAATCGGGGCGATGCTCCATGGAGTGGCCTGGCCGGATTCCTGGATCCAGCGCAATGCGTTCAGGTGGAAGATCGGATCCCAGCCCTGCGAGGCGGTGGCGGGGTCGCCGATGCCGCGGAGCAGGGCGAGGCAGGTAACAGCGGAACCGAGGGCAGTTGCTGCCCCTACCGCAAGCCACGTCGGCAGGCCGGCGCTGCCGGGCGCCAGGGGCTGTCCGAGGGCGAACCGCCTGCCGGCAAGCCATGCCAGGAGGACCAGCGGGAGGGCCGTGAGCGCGGCAGTGGCGGCGTTCCAAGGGAGGCCGAGGGCCGCCGTCGCAAAACTGCCGGCCAGAAGCATCAGCAAGGTGACAGCGGGACTGAGCGCGATGGCCGCCGGCCAGCCCGGTTTCAGCGGCAGGAGAACAAGGAGTCCCGGGAGAAAGAATGCCGTGACTAGGAATACAACGGTCGGGGCCGAGGAGGTCAGCCCGGAAAGCCAATCAAGCATGGTCGGTTCAGTGGGCTCCAGGACGGATCTTGTTCTTCCGCGGCGCAGCGAGTGCCTTGTTGAAGAGCTTCGCGGCGCCGGCTGTCAGCGATCCGGCGGTCAGCGTCCCGGACGCCGTGGCAGCGGACTGGCCCGGCAACGGCGGATAGATCTTGTCCGCCTCGGCGCGCTTGCGGGCCACGAGCGCCGGCAGCCCGTCTCGCAGCGACCCGCGGTCCGCCGGGATTCCGGGGTCGTCGCCGTCCAGCGCCAGTGACCAGCCGCTGCCCAGGGCCGTCAGCGACTCGTGCTTGACGTCGTAGTACCCCTTCTTCACGCCGACGGCGATGCCCCTCGCACCTGCCGACGCCGCCAGAAGGTGGAAGTGGAAGCGGCTGGTCACCCACGTCTGGTGCGCGGCCAGGGGCAGGCCATGGGCCCAGATGTGCAGGAACGGCAGGAACCGTTCTTCCGGAATGAGGTCCGCCAGCCGTTCGTAGGCGACGCGGTCGGCGCCTGGGATGGCCTCGACGTAATAGGCGTTGGTTCCCTTGCTGACGGCCTTTTCGACGGCGGCCCTCGCCAGTTCTACGGCTGTTTCGAACCGCTCCGGATCGGCGGTGTCGCTCTGGATGCAGACGTAGAGTCCGGGCTCGGCGGTGGTGCGTGCGATTTCAGCGGTGACGCCGAGGAAGGCATCGTCCAGGTCCTGGCTGATGCCGTAGGCCCGGGCGCCGGCTTCATCGCGGGCCGCCGCGTGCACAAAATCCTGGAACAGGGGCATTTCGGCGGGCGCCGACGTCAGCTCGGGCATGAGTCCCTGGCCGGTGGCAATCAGCCGGACGCCCGTGATTGCGTGGACGGCACGCATGGCCAGCACAAGTCCGGCGTGGTGGGACCAGTTCTCATTGATGAAGCCGCCGCCGATGAGATGCAGCGATTGGGCTTCCCGCAGCTTGAGGAGGCCCAGATCGTAGGAGGGGGAGCCCAGGCCGGTGACGCGGGCCCTGATGATCTCCGCTGCCTCGTCCAGCGGCATTTCAGCCGTCTCGTGCACCAGCCGCCACAGGGTGTTGGTGACGCGCAGGCGCGGATGCATTCCTTCGAAGAGGACCTGCGCCAGGCCGGGCTGGGGGCAGTCCAGCCAAACGTCGGCATCGGGCCGAACTTCGGCGAGATATTTCAGCCACGCGGCGGCGATGAACTCGTCGCCGAAATTGGGGTTGCCCGAAGGGCCGATCAGATAAAGGGGACCCGACTGCATGCTGTTGACTATATCTTCCCGCCGGCGTGAAGCCCGCGTCCGCGGTCGAGGTTTCGGCGGGCTCAGCCGGTTCGGCAGGCTCAGACGGGCCCGGCTGAGCCGGCAGCAACTGCCCAGAACGCAGGGAACCCCGCCGCGGCTGTGAACGGGTCACTGTGCCGTGGCGGGGTTCCTGGTGCTATCCGGTGCTGTTAGCCGATTTTGTTGGCGGCTTCGGCGTCGGAGAGGGGTGCTGCGCCGAGGTTGGCGCGGAGCTTGGCGCCGAGTTCGGCGTCAACGCTGGTCCAGT